>JBKQKT010000124.1:0-8188 GCA_052147365.1 Candidatus Korobacteraceae bacterium
TTAAATATCTGATCCTGGATCACCATCGTCGGCGCCTTAAGGGTTAGTAGGATGGCCCGTGCCAGGTCGCGAACGTGAATAAAGGGACGCCATTGGTCCGGACCGATCACGGTGACCAGGCCTTCTGTGAGAGCCTGGGCCGCGAAAAGATTGGCTACGAGATCGAATCTCGGTCGGCGTGAATGGCCAAAAACTGTCGCAAACCTCAGGACAGTGACGAAAAAGTCATCACCGCCAGTGGCCAGCAGTTCCTGTTCACTGTCGATCTTGGTTTGCGCGTAAAGCGACACCGGATTTAATTGATCCGATTCGGTCGCCTGCTTGTCGCTGACGCCGTACACCGAACAACTTGACGCAAAGACGAACCGGTGTACCCCCAAGGACTGCGCAACCTCCTTGGCCATCCGCGTTACCACGACGTTGGTGTGCCGCGTAAAATCCACGTCGACAGCGCATGCAGGATCACCGACCAAGCCGGCGAGGTGGATCACCGCGCTGGCTCCCCGCATTGCCGCCGTCACTTTGCTAACATCCGAAGCATCGCCTTCCACCAATTCGAATCGATCATTGCCAATGAACTCTGCGAGACTTTCCCTTCCATACATAAGGCGATCCAAGACCCTGACACCGAAGCCATTCTTGAGAAGCAAGTCAACGGTATGACTGCCAATGTAACCAGCCCCACCGATAACAACTATCGGTCCGTTGTGACTCACGGTGACACGGCGCAGGTTAGGGTGCCTGGAGTACGGCAAACTCAGAAGAACACGGGCCAAGACGACCGGGCCGGTGGTCGAAACCGCCCAGAGCACTGCGGGCGTCCGGGGAGAGCCGGCAATGACAGCTAATAGGCTGGAAAGCAGCACGCTGACCAGTAACACCAAGGCTTTCTTCGAGCTTTGTGCGGTCCGATATCGACCATACAGCCCCAGCAGGGCGTTGAACGCGGGGAACACGATCGCTAACGCCGCCAGTGCCGCAATCGTGCGCCCGTCCATTCGAGGAGCAGGCACCAGAAATGTACAGAAGAGGGTGGAGAACGCGGAAGCAGCAAGTGCTATGCCAGAATCGAACAGTATCCTCGCTTCGTTAGGGCCTAGTTGTTGCAACCCGAAACCGCGCTGCAGTCGGATACGGATGAACTGATAAACAGTGCTCATGGGTCCCGGCATTCGATTCATGAATGGCAAGTATTGCGCCGATTATATCGCAACCGCGGCATTCGAGAGCCAAGAACCTTGCCCAGACCGGAAGGGATAACTCTCCCGTTTACGAACACGGATCGGATCCGGCGTCATAAGCGTCGGATTAGAGATGCATTGCTTCGTTTACCCGTTTCTTCGGCACACGATTCCGATTGCCAATTCCCGCAAACGCGGTACCAGATAGCCGTACCGCATATTTGGTAGACTGAACCTCTCATTTTCACCGGCGCTGGGGCGTGGGCCGCATGGTGCAGGCGCAGCCCCTCGAATTAGGCCTGAACTGCCGCGATGATGCTGCAAACTAGTCACCAAGCGAGCCGACGGTAAAAGAGCTCCATGATCTGAATACATGACAAGTTCATACCAGCCATTGAAGGATCGATAAGAGCATGTCCATCGGCTCGCCGATAAGCCCCTTGCCACGAGAACTCATCTCGGGCAACTGGTTTTCTCGCATCAGGATTCCGCTGTTTGTAACCCTTGCTACGCTGACCTCTCTCTTCCTGCTAGAGGCGCTTCCGCATGTGTTTCAAGGCCGAACCGCGGTGGTAAAGGTGGACATGCAGGTAGATAACGGAAACAACGTGAAAGTTTTTCTAAACGGATCCGGCGAGCCTCTACTGCAGAAACTCGTTAGAGAGCAGAGGGTCGTCTACACGTTTACAGGGGTTTCTGAAAACATCGCTATCCTGAGGTTAGACCCGACAGACGTGGCGTACGCAGAGGTCAAGATTTACTCGATTGAGGTTGACGATAGTGATGGCGTCCTGCGGCGCTTTGGACCTGATGATCTTCGGGTCTGGGCTTCCAGCAACCTGAAGTCTCCCGAAGTCCTCGACGGGGCTTTTCACTTCTTCGCGGCTAATAATGATCCATTGATACTCAGCCGTGTCAACATTGCCCTGCGGCATATTGGGGGTGCGCGCTGGGCTTCCTTTGAGTTGAAGCTGCCTACAGCGGAGTTCCTCCCTCCCTTGATTGCTCTCAGCTTCATCCTGTACTTGTTTGCTGGCCTCTTCAGCCCGACGCGGTGTCTCCATCTTCCGCTGGCATGGGCGACGGTTCTGGCGATGGAGCGCATCGTGCCGGTGGTTGTGCATCGCTATCACAGGCTCGCCCCAGCCAGTTTGTGTGTCGGGGATGCGACATTTCTCGGCCGCTCGGTCGCTGCCAATCAGATCGCCATGCTCCTGAGCTTGCTCGCGGCCGTAGCGCTGGGCGTGGTTGCCTGGCTCCTGCTAGGAGCACTTCGCAATGCCCAACCGCTTCGACATTGGATGGAGCGGGCAGCAGCCAGCCCAGCAACGCGTCCGCCTGCCTGGGCGCGAATGCTGGTCCCCATCGTTGTGAGCTGCTTAATCGGCGTCATTCTTTTCCCAAGTTTGCGCGACTACATCACCGGGATTGGAGTACGTTTGTTTCCTCCGCTATGGGACTCTAACAACATAACCTACTGGAACTATCTGGCACACATGGGTTTCCTGCCCTTCCGCGATTTCTGGTCCTCATACTCCGGCCTATATGTTTTCGAGCTGCCTCTGCCTACCGGAATCATTCTGCGCTGGTTGTTCATGTGGGTCTTATTTACCATCTTCTTTGCTAGTTTTTACAGACTCTCCGGCTACCGACTCAGTATGTCGATCTTCGCAACAACGGTACTCTTGGTTGCGGATCACTCCCTCTTATTGGGCAACTCCTTCCGATACCTCTTGGCGGTCGATCTCGTCTTGTCTTATTTGGTCATCGATAACGCCCGCACGCACGGAACACGAGGCGCGGTCTGGTTTTGGCTGAGCTGTGCCCTGGCAATGTTCTTCGAGCCAGCCCAGCTCATTTATGCTGGCGCGGCCATTGGCAGCAAGCTGATGCTTGACTTGTGGACGTTGAAGCCAAGGCTGTGGAAGTCTTGGCGGAAACGTCTGGGCTGGGAATTTGGGGTACCGATAGGCACGGGTACACTGCTGCTCGTCTGGCTCAAGCTGCATGGCCAGTTGGCGGACTTTCTCCAATTCCAACTTCACTTGGGTGATCTCGCTGTCTGCGTAGCGTTGCCCACAGACGTCGTCGAGGGGATAAAAAACTATCTTGGACAGGGTTTGCTTACCCTTGCAGTTCCGTTGATTCTGATTGCCCTCGGGTTGTTCGAGCGGCTTCGGAGCAGGAAGACAAGTAGTATCTACGCTGACGCGGTCCTCGGTCTCGGGGTGGTGGGATATATGGTGGCACAGAAGCATATCCTTCGTGACCTGGGTCCGGATGCGCTGTCGGTCTGTCTCACTGGCCTGCTGGCGTATTTGTTTCTCCAGCCGAGGCGCCGCTCTTGGCTGGAGTACATTTGCGTATCGGTGATTTCCGGTGCCTTTCTGTTCCTGTTGATACATGCCGGCTCGGCAGGGAATCTGATCGAGGCTTTGGAAACATCTCCCCGTAGGCTTGCCGACTCCCTTCACCTAATGAGGTACGAAAAGCAGCAGCTGGAGGCAGCGAATGCCAACGAATACGCTCCGGAACATTTTGCATTGTTCCAGGATGACCTAAGAGTGCTCGCCTGGATTCGTCAGAACAGCGGTGGTGGAGGCGGAGACGTTTTTGCCCTCAGCGACGATCCGATTCTTTACATTCTGACTGGACAGGCGCCTGTCTATGAGGCCAACCTGTACAACACATCTCCTTTGTACGAACAACGAAGATTAGTGAGCTGGCTGGCCGTTCGAAAGCCTCAATATGTCAACCTCGACCCAGCGATGACCGGCTTCGATCAGGTTCCCAACGCAGTACGGTGTCCCTTGGTATTTGCTCATGTGATAGGAAGCTATGTGCCAGAGCAGACGGTCGGAAAAGTCGAGATGCTCCGGCGGCGGCTGTCTGCCGAGCCCATCCCCTGGCCTTATTGGCGCGATAAGCTCGGGGCAATGCTATATTTGGGTAGCCTCCCCAGGGTTTCTTCATTCCCCCGATTTAGGCCTTGTAACGACAAAGCAGGAGGAGGATGTGTCGAATTCCTCCGCGTTCGTCTAACCAAAGAGCACTCTGTAGCTAAACCCGTTGACATCCCGATTGAAGCGGCGAATCTTCCATTTACAGTGCGACTCGATACCGTTCCCCATCAGGATGTTTACTATGTCTATCTTGACCGGGTTTGGTTTTGGAAAACCGTTAAGGATCACGGCGGTGTAGCGAGAATTCTCAGAGAAAGCGTTCCAGAAGGAGTCGCGGCGGAAGTGATCTCGCGAGAAGATGCACCGGATTTTCTTTATTGACCTTAAATGTAACGAAAAAGCGTCATCCCTGATCCCACTTACA
Organism: Candidatus Korobacteraceae bacterium; assembly: GCA_052147365.1. Lineage (GTDB taxonomy): Bacteria > Acidobacteriota > Terriglobia > Terriglobales > Acidobacteriaceae > Bog-257. The sequence continues at coordinate 4,509 of JBKQKT010000124.1, forward strand.
GCACGACCTCGACAGATGTGCCATGCCGCTGCCAGGCGGCACGAAATTCACAATCGCTCGGATATAATGGAAGCTCGAGAAAAACATGCATGAGAAGATACAACTTCCCCTTCCTCCGATCGATCTACGCCGGGCGGTGAGCCCGATCACGGATGAGAGCTTCTACAGCAACCCCAACGGGGATTATGTATGGGGTCCTCTGGACATTCCTCCTTTGCTCGCGGGAGAGGCGTATCGGAAGATCTTTGATTTCGGTTGCGGTTGCGGAAGAGAAGCGAGGCAATTACTGGGTCAAAGTCGGCAGCCTGAAATGTACGTTGGAATTGATATTAACGCGGATATGATCGAGTGGTGTCAAGAAAACTTGCAAAACGACCGCTTCAAGTTCTATTACCATGACGTTTGGAGCGCCAGCTACGCGCCCGGCAATAAGCGCAATCGCTTTCTTCCGATCGAGCACCTTGGGCGGGATTTCACCATTATCGAGGCCAACTCGGTTTTTACGCACCTGCATGCCGACCAGTCCCAGTTTTATCTGGACCAGATGAGGAAGATGCTGAGCCCCAAGGGCCTCATTCGGGCGAGCTGGTTTTTCTTCAACAAGGACGCGTTTCCCCCAATGGGTGAAACGCAAAACACGCTGTTTATCGATGAGGCCGATCTCACCCTCGGAGTGTATTACGCATGGAGCTTTTTTGTAGCTATGATTCGCCGTTTGGGGTACAGGCTTATTCGGGCGGAGTGGGCTTACATGTTGGGCTTTCACAACATCATGTATTTAAGTCTCAATAAAGATTTTGCCGACCTTTCCGATGTCAATCCGCCGGGCTCGAGCGTTGTCGGCTTCTGAAGACTGAATTACCTCAACTGGTACACAACTTGCGGCGCTCGCGATCCAACGTATTTCATTGACGCGAACCGTCCGAGTCACAGCTTGTCGAAGATGTTTAGATGTTTTAGCCAGCAGTTTTCTCGACGACTTCCTGACACGGCTCGGGGATCGTGCTTACGACTCTGATCGCCCAGTTCAGAGCCTGCAATCAGCCTACGACATCGAGTTAATCGCCTCGCGAGGGACGCAAGCAGAAGACCTAGTATGGCCGGGTGTTGCGGCGGTAAAAAAACGCTGGCAAGTGGAAAGCCTGTTTTCGTAGCTACAATGGTGTCGCCGCTTGCTCATTCGCTACGAATACCCACATCGAGAACTTCCTCGGCATAGTGCACCTGGGATGCATCAAGCTACAACTGAGGCATACATGAAGACAGAGCTTTGTTGCGTTTGCGGGACCATGCAGCGGCAGATGTTTCGGTACATGGGATATCGGTATTGCCGCTGTCCGAAGTGCGGTCTCGTTTCGACCTATCCCGTGCCCGACAATGCTACCATCGAGGCGCACTACGCCCGCAAGTTCGTGGCTGGAAACTACGAACTGAGGCGGCGCTTTGAGCAACAGTATCAGACCGTCGATCGGCAATACCTCGACCTGCTTCAGCCCAGGGTACACGGCTCCTACCCGTCCCTGTTGGATGTGGGCTGCTTTACGGGCTGCTTTCTTCAATTACTGGAACAGAATGGATGGGACGTTTACGGTCTGGAACTCCAGCCAGAAGCTGTTGAAGTTGCCCGACAACGCTTGCCCGGCCGCATCTTCCAGGCGGATCTTCACGGCGACCATTTTCCCCAGCGGCGATTTGAGTTCGTCAGCTTGCTCGGCGTTATCGAGCACGTCACCGATCCGATGCGAATGCTCCGCCGGTGTGCCGAATTACTTGCTCCGAATGGCACCCTGATACTGCAAACTCCGAATAGCGGATCGTTTCTGGCGCGCGCCATGCGGCGGTTTTGGCCACCGTACGCTCCGGTGGAACATATCCATCTCTTTTCCAGCCGGTCGCTCACGGAAGCGACCTCGATAGTTGGCCTGCAAAACGTCCGCATCTTCCCCCACTGGAAAAAGTTACCTGTCACCTATGTTTACGAAATGCTGAAGAATTACGGCCCGGAATTTCATCGGCTGCTCGCGCCTCTGTACGGCATTTTGCCGCGCTTCGTAAAGGACGCGAGTTTGCCATTCTACGTAGGTGAGATGATCCTTTTGGCTGAAAAGCCGGCCGACGCACGTTCGGGGGGACAGTGAAAACCGAGAAAGACTAAAGGTCAACGATACCCTCCCTCGCGCGGAGTGCGCCAACTGCGGGGCCCATTCACGATGTCGCCGATGGCGTAGATGCCGGCAGTTTTTCGATACCGACGTCCTCCGTTCCCGATGCGGGTAGAACGCGATCAGCTTTTCGGCTATCAGCTCTTGCTGCTTGCCCTAGACGGTAATGTTAATGAGACGGGTTCTACTCTGCCGCATACCACTCTCATGGGGCTTTGACACCGCGAAGGCAAAATCAGCCCATTCCTTCGCGCAGACTCCTTTCGCCCACTCGATCAGTCGGAGAGAGTACCAGTTCCTCATGGGGATAGGCGCTCTGTAGATCTGGCCTCTGCTTATAGACATCGAACAAGGTCGCCAGAGCGGCTCGTTGGTTGTCACCCATCTGAATCTCGAACGTCGGTGAGGCGCAGGTGAAGCGATTCCCAGCGAACGTAGGGTACCAGTGTCATGGTCCAGAGTTTCTGTCTCCTTGCGCTATTTAAGCCCATGGTCGGAGTCCAGATGACGCACGCCCATGCGTTCCTTCAAAATGCTTAATCGAATAACAGGTTCGAAGGCGCCGCATCCGTGTCCCGCTCGGCGACTTGCTTCCGCCAACTGGGGATTGGACCCAGCGGTTGACCGCGCCCTAATTCCTTGGCGCGAGTCGCAAGCCATGTCGTATCCACCATTGCGCAACCCTGTGCGCGCAACCGGATGCTGAACATGTGCTCGTTTAGAATCGCAACAACTTTGCTTTCAAACTGGCGCAGTGTCTCCTGCGAGAGCATAAAACGCGAATGCCATTCGACGCCCTGGCCCGTTCCCGCACCCGTAAGCCAGCCAAGAAGATAACCGCGATAGTTTTCGGAAAGCGGGGCCTCCGGGCGGAAAGGCGCCTCCGGATTACCACTAAAAAACACTCCCGGTTCAACAATACTGGTCAGCGAGCTGAGCATCTTCAACTCGGCCGGTGGCAAGAACACGAACGAGGTTCTCAGCCAAGCTTGGGACTGCCGGCCAAGAAGCAGAATCGGCTCGTTGTAGTAGTCAATATGCCCGATGGCCCCACCGCGGCGAGCGATCAAGTCCAAGATCTCTACATTGAATCGGTCAAGGTAAGCAGCGTATAGGGCGCGAAATGCATCGGTAGCCAGATGCACGAAATCATAGTCAGCAAGACGATGGCCGACGAACGCTAGACCACTCTGCCAGGCCGAAAATTCCCACGCGGCATTGGAACTCCCAATCAACACACGGCGCGGACCCAAGCCTTGCTCGTAGTCCTTCGGCTGTGTGTTGTCAATAACGATGAGGTCCCATTCCGCTTCAGGCAACTGGCGGGCGAAAAGGCCGGTGATGTCATCGATCGCGCCGGGGTACTTATCCGTTCCGTGACGGACCAGCAGAGTAAGAATGCGCATTTCAATCCTCGTGGCTCGACTTCAAGAATGTAACAGGTCAATTGTCCGGAGCGCTTCTTCCCGATCCATCCATCGCCGGCCGTCAGCCGAAGGCAGCAGCTTCTCCAGCGTA
>JBKQKT010000125.1:0-7279 GCA_052147365.1 Candidatus Korobacteraceae bacterium
GCCAGGATCAAACTCTCCATCGAGACTCACGACCTTCCGAGCCCCGTAAGGGGCCATCCGGCCAAGAATCAGAGAGTCATCATGGTTTGACTCGAACCATAGATAACCACAGGTCCCTCCACCCAGAGGGTTTCGAGGCCTGCGTAATGCTTAATTGACGTACAACCCATCCGTTTGAGTCAGCTAGAGTTTTGCTTGGGAAGACAGAGGTTCTTGTAGGCGTAAAAGTAGAAACTGGCGAACCATTCCCCGATACACCTAACGAAGGTGTCTTAACTGTTAACGCTGAGCTTGTTCCAATAGCCTCGCCGAATTTTGAGCCGGGACCACCTAACGAAGATTCCATTGAATTAGCAAGAGTTGTTGATAGAGGAATACGTGAATCAAAAGCAATCGACAATGCAAAGCTATGCATAGAGCCAGGCAAGAAAGTCTTCGTTGTGTTCGTGGATGTTTATGTGCTTAACCATGATGGAAACTTGATTGACGCTTCAGCTTTAGCTGCCATGGCTGCTTTGCTCAACACTAAGATGCCTAATTACGAAATCAAAGATGGCGAACTAAAGATTAAGCAGGGTTACACTCCGTTACCAGACAAGCATTTTTGTTCGCTCCGATTCGCCTCCGACGGAGGGAAGAGAATCAGTCCCGCAGGAGAAGCACCACCCGCCCTGAGATCTCGCCACGACTCAGTTGTCCTAGAACCTCACCAACGTCCGCGAGAGGGCGTGTGGATACCTGGCAATGCACGGTTCCGGCTGCACCCATGGCCAGAATTTCCCGCAGATCTTCCCGAGTGCCGACGGCAGAGGCTTTGATCTGGATCTCACCGGCCGCCATCAGAATCGCCGGAAACGAGATTTCACGGGCGGGCAGCCCCACCGCCAGCAGCGTGCCGGTGGGCCGCACGCAATAGAACGCCATGTCGTATGCGGATTTAGCCGCCGAGGTGACCAAGGCGATGTGCACTCCGCCAGAGCCACGCAACTGCTTCACGACGTCGGTGTTCGACGCGTTCAATGTATGGGCGGCGCCCAGCGATTTCGCGAGCGAGAGTTTTTGTTCGGCGATGTCGATCGCGGTCACCTCCGCACCCGCTGCACGCCCAATTTGCACGGCAAGATGGCCAAGACCACCGACGCCGAAGACCGCCAATCGCTGTCCGGCTCTAAGCCTGGCCTGTTTGAGAGCGCGATGCACTGTAACACCTGCACAAAGCAGCGGCGCCGCCTGCTCGGAAGAAAGCGCGTCAGGAATTTTGACTACGTGGCTGGCTGGAGCCTTGGCAAATTCGGCATATCCGCCATCCGTCGTGACGCCGGTGATGCGCTGACGCACACACAAATTCTCATTACCTTCCCGACAGAACTCACACTGCCCGCATGTCCACTGGACCCACGGCACTCCGACGCGGTCGCCTACCTGCACACTCTCGACTGCTGAACCTCGCGCCACTACTCGGCCTACGATCTCGTGGCCAAGGATCAGCGGCTTCTTTACAATGCTGGCCAGTTGCGGCCAGTCGCCATCGGCTACGTGCAAATCGGAATGACAGACGCCGCAAACCTCTACTTCGATCAGGACCTCGTCCTCGGCGGGCTCCGGCCGAGGCACTTCCTCCAGAGCTAACGGCGTCTTGAATTCGTGCAAAACAGCGGCCTTCATCGCGCTTTCCTTTCCAGAGATAGGGATGGTCGGAGAAGAACGCTTATGACCGGATGCCGCGCAAGAAAAACTCGACGGCGCTTCGGACGCGTTCCGTGAGCTTGTGCGGCCCGGTTAGATCCACTGCCCATTGCCGCACGACCGTGTTGTAAAGGCCTTCCATAAACTCGGCGAGGTGCACAACCGGAAATGCGCGGGTGACCTCGCCGCGTCTCTGCCCTTGGGTTAGAATTTCTCGCAACAAACTCGCAGCCGCTTCCTCATGACCTCGTAATTCCGCGGATCTTACAGGATCCATTGCACCGGACAGCACCACGGCTTGCCAAAGCTTTCTGTCGGCCTCCACTTCTTTTGCCATGGAAACGTAGAGACGACGCAAGCGCTCTTCCGTGCCCGCTTTGCTCGAGAGTTCCGAGCGCAGTCGGTCGCAGATACAGGCATAGCCGCGCTCTCCTACCTCTCGTAGAACTGCGTCCTTGGTCGGAAAGTATCGGAAGAAGGTTGGCTGGCTGATGTCGAGGGCGTGCACAATGTCGTCGATGCGGGTTTCTTCGTATCCGTGCTTGCGAAATAGTTTGATCGAGGTTTCGATAATCTGTTGCTTCAAGCGGGCCTTCTTCCGCTGCCGCAGCCCGATCTCGGGGCCCTCTCCAATATTTTCTACTGCCGACTTCTGTATCACGAGCGTACTCGCCATTTATCCCTTCCTCATGCAACCGCCGCACGTCACGCTAAGGTTTGGCAAAAATGTGATAGTAACTATAACAAAATAGCTACTAACGTCAATCGATAGGTTGATGTTGTCGAGATTGGCTTTCGCGGAGATTGACTATCCTCACCTTTGAGATGAGTAAAGTTTGTAAACCACAGAAAAGGCGAGATACGCCTGGCGCTTGAAGTGCGCACGTCTGCAAAGGATTGTGGGGCGAGTCTGCCTGGGTGAATGGAGCGAGGAGCAAACCTGGCAAATTTTGCCGAGGTTTGCTCCTGATGGCGGGGTTACTCTTCCGTTCCGAATTTCTTCAAGTCTTCGGGTCCATCGGCGAGTGCGACGGCATCTTTGCCCTGAACCAGTTCGCGGACTTTTTCGACCACGTCAGGATTGGCCAAAGTGGTGATATCGCCGGTGTTCATGTTGTTGGAAAGAGCTGCGAGGACACGCCGCATCAGCTTTCCGGATCGAGTCTTCGGCATATCCGGAACAATAAGGATGCGACGCGGACGAGCAATCTTGCCAATCATGGTTTCAATCGCCTTATTGACCTTGTCGACAATTGCAGGACTGGCTTGCAGACCCGGCTGGAGGGCGATGTAGACTTCGGGCACGCGGCCTTTGATCTCATCGACGACCGGCACGACTGCGGCTTCCGCCACCTCGGGAACCGTAAGGCATGCCGACTCGATTTCTTTGGTGCCCAGGCGGTGTCCGGCCACGTTGATGACGTCATCGACGCGACCGAGGATGCGGAAATAGCCGTCGACAGCGAGCACCGCTCCATCGGCCGCAAAGTAGGGCCAGTCGTGCCAGTCCTTACTACTACGATCCTTGCAGTACTTGCTGTAATACTGGTTCACGAAGCGCTCGCGATCACCCCAGATCGTCTGCATGATTCCGGGCCAGGGATTGCGGATGCAGATGTTGCCGGCTTTGCCGGAACCAGCGGAAATCGGCTCGTTGTTTTCGTCCATGATCACGGGATAGATTCCCGGCATTCCTGGGCCTGCGCTACCAGGTTTCATGGGATCGAGGGCCGGCTTGGTGCTGCATAGAAATCCACCGTTTTCGGTTTGCCACCATGTATCCACGATTACTGCCTCACCCTTGCCCACAACGTCGTGATACCAGCGCCAAACCTCTGGCTCGATGGGCTCTCCGACGGTGGTCATGTGCTTGAAGTGGTAGTTGTACTTAGTGGGCTCATCGGGACCAGACTTGCGCAACATACGAATGGCCGTAGGCGATGTATGGAAGATATTGACATCGAGACGTTCGGCGATTCTCCATACTCTGCCGGCGTCGGGGAAAGTAGGGACACCCTCGTAGAGCACGCTGGTAGCGGCCAGGGCCAACGGACCATACACAATATAGGAGTGGCCCGTGATCCAGCCGATATCAGCCATGCACCAATAGACATCCTCAGGATGAATGTCCTGGATGTATTTGGAAGTTCCCGCCACATAAGAAAGATAGCCGCCGGTGCGGTGCTGGCAGCCCTTGGGCTTTCCAGTGCTGCCGCTGGTGTACATAAGAAAGAGCGGCGCTTCCGCATCCATGGGGACCGGAGGGACGACTTGACCCGAGTAGTTGGGAAGAATCTCATCGACGAAGAAGTCGCGCTCTTTCACGAACGGTGATGCGGAGGCGTTCTTGCCCGCGTGCCGTCTCCACACCAGAACCTTATCTACGATCTGACCTTCCTTCTTGGCTACCTCCAGAGCGAGGTCAGCGCCGGCTTTGTGGTCGATCATTTTGCCGTTGCGATAGTAGCCGTCCATAGTGATGAGGACACGGCTGCCGGAATCGGCGGCGCGCATGCCGCAGGCCTCGCCGCTGAAGCCGCCAAACACAACGGAGTGGATCACTCCCAGACGCGCGCAAGCCAGCATCGTGACCGGCAGTTCGGGCACCATGGGCATATGAATGGTGACGCGGTCTCCGCTCTTCAGGCCGCAGAAATCGCGTAGCAGGGCGGCGAACTCGTTCACCCGGACGTAGAGTTCGCGATAAGTGACGGAGACCGGCGTCTCCGATTCCGGCTCGGGCACAAAGATCAACGCGGCTTTGTTTTTGTATTTAGCGAGGTGACGGTCCACGCAATTGTAGGAGGCATTGATTTTGCCGCCAACGAACCATTTCCAGAAAGGGGGATCACTGGTGTCGAGGGTTTTGTCCCAGTATTTGTCCCAAGTCAAGAGATCGGCGTACTCGCGGAAGCATTCGGGGAAATGTTTCTCGCTGAAGCGTTCGAGGACGCTGGGATCGGTGAGATTGGCCTGGCCGACAAACTTCGCGGAAGGATAATAGTATTCTTCCTCCCGCCAATGAACTGCGATCTGAGCTTCTGTGGTTTCGCTGACCACCGGTTGTTTCTGAAGAATCTGTGCCATATCGGTTACCCCTTTTGATTGCTGAATTTGTAATGCATCAAGCGCTTTTCCGCCAGCGTTTTTTCCTCGACAGAGTCAAGCAGCGCCGCACGTCACTCGCGCGGAACCCGCTCCGAGTTTGGCGCATGGCCCGGAGCGGATTCAACTACAACAATTTCTTATGCAAGGCCCGACTTTCGCAAGCTAGGCTGCCGACGAAGCATGCCTTTCGGCCAGCCCGCCTTGCGGCACGGCCGGACGTTTGGCAACAAATTCGCACAGCAGAGCAATCGCCGCCAGAATTGCCGCGGTGTAGAACGCCATCTGGTAGTTGTGGTACTTGTCGAACATCCAACCGCCGATGCGACCACCCAGCAGCCCGGCTACGCCCCAGGCAGTGAAGAGGAGGCCGTAGTTGATGCCCACATTCTTGGTGCCCCAGAAATCGGCTGCGGTCGAGGCGTTGACCGAAAGTTGCGTGCCATAACACCAGTAAACAATGAACAACATCACGAACAGTGCAACCACGTTGCCGCCTACGTGATAGAGGATGGGCATGGCAATCATGGAGATGCCGATCATCAGACGGAGTACATTGATGCGGCCCAAGTGGTCTGACATCCAACCCGACAAGATGCGGCCCATCGCATTTCCTGTAGCGCCCACGACCAGGCCAAAGGAAGCCAGGGTGGTACTGGGTATGCCAACGCTCTTGGCGAAGGGCACCAACTGGCTGATGACCATGAGGCCGGCCGCGCAGCCACATGCGTATCCAACCCATAGCAGGTAGAAGGAGGGTGTGGCCAGCACCTCGCCGGGAGTGAAGTCATAGGTAGTAGCCGCGACCTTGGAAGCGGGAGCGGGAGTCCAGCCGGCAGGCTTGTAGCCGGAAGGAGGATTCTTCAGCAGAAAGGCGCCGAAGACGGTCATCGCAAAGAAGACCACGCCCAGGACCTGGAAGGTGGTGCGCCAGCCAAAGTGCGGGATCAGATAGCTGGCAGCCAATGGGCCGAAGATTGCGGAGCCGCCGCCGTATCCGCCGACGGCCAGTCCAATGGCAAGGCCGCGTTTATCGGGGAACCATTTTGACATGACCGGAATCGGAGTCGCGTAGCCAAAGCCGTTGCCCAATCCTCCAAGAACGCCGAAGAAGATGAAGAACTTGGTCAGGCTGTCGGCATGGGAGCAGAGAAAAAAGCCCAAGCTCACCAAAACAGCGCCAGCCAGGGAAATTTTGAACGGACCGAGCTTATCCTGCAGGCGCCCAGCGACGATGAATGTGAGCGCGAAGACGACTACGGCGATGGTGAAAACCATCGAGGTCTCGGCGCGTTTCCAATGGAATTCTTTCTCGAGCGGTGCCACAAATACGCTCCAACCGTAAAGCGAACCCAGCGCAATGTTCATGGACAAACCGCCAACTACACGCCACCAACGATTTATGCCAGTGGTATCCGAAGTAGGTGCAACGTTTGCATTCGTCACAGTTTTTCTCCTTTACAACCTGTGAAATGAGAACCGGGAGCCCCGGTCTTTCTCCACGACCACCGCGGCACCCACAAGGCACGTACATTCAGGCCGCACGCATTGTAACGCTAAGTCAAGAGCGTGCGGCCTATTCTTAGAAAGTAAAGATGGGCCCGAACTCAGTGCGCTGATCCTTCCACTTATTGGCCGCATGTCCGGCGATCGAGTAGGTCACGCCGATGTTGGTCAGGTCTGGCAATAAAGTGGTCTGATATTGCGACTGTTCGAATGCGAACGTGACGTACGGATTCAATTTGTAGTAGAGAGTCGCGGCCAGCATTCTGGATTGCAAAAGCGGCAGTCCGCCGTTGCATGGCGTAAGGCCGTCTGCGCTCGTGCAGCCGAAGCCGTTCGCGTGAGCGAGATCGTGGTGGACGACCTGATCCTTGCCAGCATGCAGGTAAAGATTCCAGGCTGCGTTATGCCCCTTTGGGTTCGCATTGAACCAGCGGGACAGAGGTAGTCCGAGATTGACGAATCCCCCGAAAGCGCTGATGGGATGCTCGGGCGCAATCCTCCATATACCGCCCGAAGCCGAGCAGGTACTGGTGGTTGCCACAGGTACCGTGCAGCCTACATACATCCCTCCGGTAGCAGCCTGGACATTGTCCACGGTCGCGACGTTGGTGACGTTGTAGAGTCCGGTGGTATCGGTGAAGAAGGTGTTCAGCTGGCCGGCGAGCATGAAGCGCATGTCGCCACCGCGATAGGCGCTGGCCACCAGCGTGAACCAGCGAGTGGGCAGCTGCACGCCCAGCTGATTCCCGACCATGTGGCCGCTGTTCGTAAAGCCGGCCGGAAACTGGGCCAATACATTAGTCAAGCCAGCGAGATTGCCATTCGTTGTGATTGAAGTCCGTTTGCCCTCGAATCCGCTCCAGAAAATCTGTGCTGACGACACTGCCGGTGCCTTGTCGAGTTGGAACTCAAGCGCAAGCCTGCCTTCAAACTCGGGGCGACCTGAGTCGGCTCCCTCGCGTTCGCCTTCACCAATCTGCGC
>JBKQKT010000126.1:0-5961 GCA_052147365.1 Candidatus Korobacteraceae bacterium
CTTCGTTGGCACCGGCCCCAAAGTAAATCCGCTCGCCTATGCCGATCTTGCGTCCAGGATGAACCAGGGCTTCCCATTCCAAAGGCTCAGCCGAGAGTTGTTTCGTCAGCAGCACCTCGACCCGTCCGCGAAGAAACTCTCGCGCCGCAGGATTCCGTCCTGAGACGCGCTGCGCCCGCGCGCCGCTGCGGTGTCCAAAGAGCCGGGCCGGCAGGACTTTCGTATTGTTGAACACCAACAGGTCGTCCGGCCGCAACAGTTCGGGGAAGTCCCGGAAAATACGGTCTTCGACAAGCTTTCGGTTGCGGTCCAAGCGCAGCAGGCGCGAGGCCGCCCGGTCGGCCAGCGGCTGCTGGGCAATCAACTCCGGCGGCAGGCAGTAGTCAAATTCGGAGACCAGCACCCCCCGATTATGCCCGACCGGGACCGTTTACACATTTGTGACACAGTTCTTTGCGGCAGCCGAAACCTGCGGTACGATAAACACAGGGCCTTGCAAAGGGGCGTCTCTTTTACTGCATGAAGACGGAACAACAGTATCGGGACGAAGTCGTCCATTTTGGGAAGCTATTACACCAGAACCGACTGGTCGCCGCCACCGATGGCAACCTGTCGGTGCGTCTGGAAAACGGTAGGTTCCTGTGCACGCCTACGGTCATGAGCAAGGGACTGATGCAGCCTGATGATCTTGTCATGGTCGATGAGCAGGGCAGGAAGGTAAGTGGCTCGCGCGATGCGTCCAGCGAAATTGCCATGCACCTGCTCATTTATCGCAGACGTCCCGACGTCAACGCCGTCGTACACGCGCATCCTCCCACAGCCACCGGCTATGCCGCAGCCGGCATTGCGCTGGACCGCGCGCTGTGCTCGGAAATCATCGTCACGCTCGGCTCAGTTCCGCTTGCCAATTATGAGACGCCTGGTACTCCCGAACTGGCGGAGGCGCTGGCGCCGTTGGTAGCCGACCACGACGCTATCCTGATGGCCAATCACGGTGTCGTGACCTGCGGCGCTGATCTGCTGAACGCCTACATGAACATGGAGACGGTCGAGCACTTCGCCAAGATCGCGCTGGTGACACATTTACTCGGCAGGCAGCAAACGCTAAGCGATCAGCACGTGGACAAACTGCGCCAAATTCGGATGAAGTACCACAGCCACAACCAGGTCAGCGCAGCGCAGGGAAAAGACTAGGTAGAGCAATCACGCAACCCCGCCTAGTTGTTCGTTTATTCCCCTCCAAAGCTAAATCGCAGCCCCGCCCGGAAGTTAGCCCGCAGCGCAGGATATCCCAGCACTTCGTTGTAGTGATTGTTGAGCGCGTTATTCACATTGGCATATGCGGTTACATGACGCTGGATGGCGAACCAGCCTCCGAGGTCCACACGAGCATATCCCGCAGCGTAGTAGATGGGCGTGATGTAGCCAAAGAGAAAGTCGGAGTCCGGGCGTTGCCCGACCGCAGTAATGCCGAGAAATCCGCCCCAGCGCTGCCGGGTGTAAGTCGCCAGCAGCATGCCCGCCTGCTTGGGACGCCGCAGCAGCGGCGCTCCCACGCCGTAAATCCGTGGATCGCATCCGGCGTCAGGATCGCACGGCGGAGCCTGCTGAATCTGGGTTGAAGTGTAGGTGTAGGCGGCGTTCAGCGATAAGTGATTGGCAACACGGCCACTCAACACGACTTCAGCGCCTTGCGCCATTGCGCGATTGAAGTTTACGTACTGGCTAGTGTTGGTGTCGGAGTTGTACACATACTCGATCTGGTCGCGAAACTGGTTGTGGTAGTACACGGCGCTGAGCGACAGCCGGTTGTCGAACAGTCCCTGCAGTACACCAGCCTCGATCGCCTGGTTCTGCTCCGGCCTCAGGTCGGGATTGGGCAAGGTGGGAAATGTGCCGGTGATGCCAAAGGTCTGCTCGAAGCTGGGCTCCTTGATTCCTTCCGCATAACCAAAGTGCAGGCGCGTGCCGCTGAAAATTGAGTTTCCGCGCCACGCAAGGAACGTCGCCGAAGCCCGCGGGCTGACTTTGCCGCCAAAGCTGGTGTTGTTGACATAGCCCACGCCCGCCAGTACCGACAGCCGCCGCCAAACGACGGTCTGCTGCGCGAACAGATAATTGTTGTAGCGCAGGCCGTGGGTCGTGCTGATGCCGGCGTCTGAATTGTTATTGATGTAGCCGTTCTCGTCCTCGAAGTTGTAACCCAGCGTGGTCTGCGCCCATGGCCGCGGCGTGTAGGTACCCTGGTAGGCGAACCCGGCGACGTTGTACTTCGTCAGGCTGTTGTAGGCAGTGTCGAAGGGACGATCCAGATCGTCAACGGGATTCACGTTGAGGTCAACGTGGTGATACTCAAAGCCGCTAAACTGGTGCTGCCATGCTCCCGGCCCGCTGACCGTGAGATCACCGCTGGCGAGGAAGTTGTTCTGGTGCGCGTATTGGTTGGGATCGGGCGGCAGCTCGGGATTGCCGTTGAACCACCAGTTCGATTGGAGCCCTGTCCAACTGTTGTAGTGGCGTGCACGCACGCGAAAGGCAACGCGGTCGTTGATCTTCACCCCAACGTTCCCGCCCTGCAGCGAATTCGAGTAGGCGTCGTTAATGCCCTGGCCCTGCGGATCGAACTGGTCGGCGAAGACGTTGTAGTCGAAGATGCTGCGCGCTCCGGCCACCGACGCGTAGCCATGCGCGGTGTAGAAGTTACCGCCATCAGCGCCGAACTGAATCTGCGGGGTACGCGTGCTCCCCGTCGCGGTCCATAGTTGCACCACGCTGGTCATCGCGTCCGAGCCGTACACCGTACTTTCGGGGCCGCGTTCCACTTCGAGCCGGTCAATGCTGTTCATCGGGACCACTCCGAAGTCAAAGTAGCCGCCGGGATCATTGACCGGTACGCCGTCTACTAGCACCTTGTTGTAGTTAGACTCGCCGCCACGCACGAACAGGCTGCTGATGTTGCCGCGCCGTCCGGCAGTGCTGACGATGGCGCCCGGAATGTATAGCAGGGCATCGGGGGCGGCGATGGGGTTGATGGCGGTGAGCTGCTCGCTGGTCAGCACGCCGACCGACGTGCCGGTCTGCTCGGCAGTTGTCGGCGTCGCGGTCGCTGACACGACCACGGTTTGCGGTGTGGTCGTGAGCTTCAGCTCGACGCTGAGCGTCTGCGTCGCCGGAATAGCAACTTGCAGCGATTGCTCGGCAAACCCGGGCGCGAGAATAACCGCGCGATACTGCCCATCCGCGAGATTGGGAAACGTGGCTGTGCCGTCTCCGGCGGTGGTTTGCACTCCCACACCGGAATTGTCGCCAGCGCGAAAAATGCTAATCTGCACGCCGGAAACGCGGTCGCCGGATGGGCTCTGTATCGAGACTTTGAGGTCGGCCGCGAGAGCTGCTGTGCACAACAGCAGCGCGGTCAGCATGACGCGAACGATCAACATGACACTCCTCCTTTGCACGCGAAAGGGGTTGGTGAATAGTTCGCGCCGGTCTCCTGGCTTGCGAGTTGCGACTTACGTCGCGGACAGCGGCGGGGCCTTCCCGTTTGCACAGTGGCCTTGCGCCAACGACTCGCTTACAGTTGCGCGGCAGCGCGGGCTTTACACCCGCTTCCCAGTTCCGCCCATGCGGAACGCGCGAACACAGATTGGCAAGGAACAACCTGGACTCAAGCCGTCCAGGATAGGAGTCGTACTGTAACGGTGTGAGTATGCGGGTGTCAATCGGGGCACAAAAGAAAGCTTTAACGGTGTGCCCGCATCCGAGCGATTGTCAGATCCCGCTTTGTATGCTAAACCTTTGGAATAATGAGGGCTTTGAAGCTTATCGCGATAGTTTTGACCTCCGTCCTCGCTGTACTGGTCGCTGCGAAAAACAAGGACAAGGACTACGATGCCGTTCTGATGTGGCCGTCCACGGGGCCTGCTGCTCTAAAAGCCACTTTTGGCAAGTTTCGTACACTGTCCTCTTACAGCGGGCAGCATGATTTTACCGAGGACGTGACAGTTGAGAACGTTTCACCCAAGAACATTCCTTTTGCGTCCTTCACCGTTTATTTGCTCGACAAAGACCAGGTGCGCATTGCGGACACGACTTTGCAAGTCAAAGACCTCGGGCCAGGTCAGCAGGTGAAGCAGCCTTTGCAGTTCCATGCGAGCGGCGTTCCGGCATCGGTGAGCTTGGTTGCACGTAGTGACCTCAGCGGGATACCAACTTCCCTCAAAACCATCCCCATAAAGATCATCTCTGTGCCATCGGGAGCCAAGCTAAGAATCGACGGCCAAGATGCAGGCTTCACGCCTTATACGGCCAGACTTGCCATCGGCTCGCACACATTGGAATTCAACAAGGAGGGTTATGCCGCGGGCAGCACGCCGCTGGAAGTGGCTGCTGATGAGGCTCCGGGAGGCAGCATCACGTTCGAACTCGGTGGTCTTTCGAAAGATACAGTCGAGCTCCGCGACGGCACTGTCCTTCTTTGCGACGTGCTCTCTATGTCGATCAGCCAGATTACCGTCCGAGTAGCCGGTCAGGAACAAACGTATGATCGCAACCGGGTGAAGAAGATCATCCTTGTGGAGCGAGAAATCACTCAAACGCCTGTTGTCATACAGCCACCAACGAAGCAGTAAACGGACCACGAGAAGGTCAGATTTAAGTATCCCGCCCAGAAAACTGCGCCTCGGCGAATTCCGTCACCCGCTCCAATGCAGCCTGCATTTCGGCGTAGTGGCGGTCGAGCGCGGCATCATCGGCATCAGGGGGAACGTAGATGTACTTCGCCCCCCTTACATGGACGCGCGAGAACGGCTTCGGAATAACCATCGCGTCCCAGGTCTTCAGCACCCAACGCTTCTCGACGGCAGCATAGAATGCGGTGATCGGGATACCGGTGAGACGCGCCAGCATCACCGGCCCCTTTTTGGCGACGTAGCGCGGACCGCGCGGGCCGTCGATAGTGAAGGCTACCGCTCCTCCGGCCTTCACTATCGCCTCCATTTCCAGCAGCCCGCGCTGACCTCCTCGCGAGCTGGAGCCGCGCACCGGCACAAATCCGAAGCGGCGAATCACGCGCGCAATGTATTCGCCATCGCGGCTGAGGCTGGTCAGCACGCCGATGCCGTGATTGCGAAATAGCCAGGCGGCCGGCAAAACGCAGCGATGCCAGAAAGGGTAGATGCCGGGCGAAATCTGGTGCAGCCCGGGCACGGAGCCTTCCTCAAGGGTGACAGTCATGCGCAGCGTGCGGCCGATGAGCCCGACCACCGCAGAGGCAATCCACGACAGTACAGTGATCTGTACGTGTTGTAGCAAGCTGAGACGAGGGTCGCGCCGGTCTTCGGCTGCGATGTCTTGATCGGGCACGCGAAGATTCTACCCTTGCGTCGAACTCGCGGCCTACTTGATCACCAGCTTAGCGATGGTCTGCAACTGCATGTTCGAGGTGCCCTCGTAAATCTTGCCGATCTTCGAGTCGCGGAAGAACTTCTCCACCGGATAATCCTTGGTGAAGCCGTAGCCGCCGTAAATCTCCACGCACAGCGACGCCACCCGCTCGGCCACCTGCGAACAGAAAAGCTTGGTCATGGCCGCTTCCTTCAGGAAGCTCATGCCGGCGTCCTTCATGCGCGCGCAGTTGTAGAGCAGCATGCGCGCCGCCTCGATCTCCGTCGCCATCTGCGCGATCTGGAACTGGATGGCCTGGAAGTCGGCGATGGGCTTACCAAACTGCTTGCGCTCCTGCGCGTACTTCACCGCGTACTCCCACGCCCCACGCGCCAGTCCGACCATCTGCGCACCAATGCCGATGCGGCCTTCGTTCAGCGTCTCGATGGCGATCTTGTAGCCTTTGCCCACCTGGCCGATCACGTTCTCGCGCGGCACGCGGCAATTGTCCAGCAGCAGCTCGCAGGTCGACGACGCGCGCAGTCCCAGCTTATCTTCTTTCTTACCGACCTGGAA
>JBKQKT010000127.1:0-3109 GCA_052147365.1 Candidatus Korobacteraceae bacterium
CCGTTCGCCATCATGGACTCTTTGCGCTTCGGGCCAATCACGCCTCAGCCAGGGCTCGACCCGGGAACCCTGCACAAGAACCACTCAGTGCTCGAAGGAGTGGTGAGCGGCATCGCTTCCTACGGGAACTGTTTTGGCGTTCCTAACTTAGGCGGCGAAGTGAAATTCGAGTCCTCCTATTCCGGCAATCCGCTCGTGAATGCCTTCGCCCTGGGCCTGGTGCGTCAGGACCAGATCTTTTACGCCAAAGCCGCAGGCGAAGGGAATCCTGTCATCTATGTCGGCTCCACGACCGGCCGCGACGGCATTCATGGCGCCACGATGGCGAGCGAGGAGTTCAGCGAGGAGTCCGAAGCCAAGCGTCCCAACGTGCAGGTTGGCGACCCGTTTCTGGAAAAGCTGCTGCTCGAGGCTTGCCTGGAAGCCATGCAGACGGGTGCAGTTGTCGGCATCCAGGACATGGGCGCGGCCGGTCTGACCTGTTCAACCTGTGAAATGGGTGGACGCGGCGGCGTGGGTCTGGAAATCGAGCTTGACCTGGTGCCGCAGCGAGAGACTGGTATGACTCCTTACGAGATCATGCTGAGCGAGTCGCAGGAGCGCATGCTACTGGTAGGCGAGAAAGGCCGTGAGGACGAGGTCTTCCGCGTATTCCAGAAGTGGGGACTGGACGCAGTGGCCATCGGCCGCGTCATCAACCAGCCAACCATGCGCGTTTTGCAACACGGCAAGGTAGTGGCGGAAATTCCCAATCGTGCGCTCACCGACGACGCGCCACTGTATCGCAGGCCGATGGAGCGGTGGGAGCCGCCGATTCCGCGCGAACTTCCGGAGGATGTAAAACTAGGCGATAAGCCCGATCTCACCGACGACCTGAAACGGCTGTTGGCCAGCCCGAACATCTGCTCCAAACGATGGGTTTTCGAGCAGTACGACTCGATGGTGCAGACCAATACGGTTGAAGGCCCTGGCGGCGAGGGGGGCGTCATTCGGGTGAAGGACACGCAGCGTGCCCTGGCGATGGCGCTGGATGGCAACGGCCGCTGGTGCTATCTCGACCCCAAGCTCGGCGCCATGCATGCCGTGGCCGAATCGGCGCGCAATGTGGCGTGCACGGGCGCGACGCCCATAGCAGCGACCAATTGCCTCAACTTCGGCAATCCTGAGAAGCCGCACATTATGTGGCAGTTCTCTCAGACAATTGACGGCATGACCAAGGCTTGCGAGGAGCTGGAGACACCCATCACAGGCGGCAACGTCAGCTTCTACAACGAAACCCTGGGCGAAGGGATTTATCCGACGCCGGTAATCGGCGTTGTTGGCATCCTGGAAGACGTTCACAAGGCGGTTGGCCCGCACTTTCGCGAGGCGGGACATGCTTTGGTACTTGTTCGTGGCTCCGAAGCGGGAGATGCTTCGGATGTCGAGGCCGAGTTTGGCTCGTCGGAGTACGCCAAGGAAATCCTGGGCCGGATCTGGGGATTTCCACCTGCGCTGGAACTGGAGAAAGAGGCTGCCTTACAGAAGGCCATCATCGAGATGATCGGCTCCGGATTGGTGGAGTCGGCCAAGGACTGCTCGGAGGGCGGATTAGCGGTCACGGCGGCCGAGTGTGGATTCGCCCACGGCGTTGGCGCACGGGTTGACCTTAGCTCGAACGAGTTAGTTGGCGAGTTTGTCCTGTTTGGCGAGGATGCCAGCCGGGTGCTTATTTCCTGCGTCCCGCAAAATGTCGAACGAATCAAACAAATAGCGGTACAATACGGCCTCTCGGCAGAACAGATTGGAAGTACGGTCCCCGATCAATTGGTAATCCGGGTGGATGGCGTGACCGCCGCGACGGCAAGCGTATCTGCGTTGCAGGATGCGTGGGGTGGAGCTCTCGAACGCGCGCTACATGTTGAAACTGAAGAGCGGCTGGTACCGGCAACATTGCAGAAGAGCTAGGACCGCCCGTTTGCGAAACTTTGATTCTGTGAGTAGAGCGATGCTGATTCTTTCCGACAAGTTAAGAGAAGAATGCGGCGTGGTGGCCATCTACGGTCATTCTGAAGCCTCGAAGCTCGCCTACTTGAGCTTGTACGCGCTGCAACATCGCGGACAGGAATCTGCGGGTATCGCCGCCTCCAGCGGCGAGCGGATGGAACTTCACAGAGGCATGGGACTGGTCTCCGACCTGTTCACGGGAGAGGTGCTGGCACGTCTTGCGGGCCCCCTGGCCATCGGCCACACGCGTTATTCCACCACAGGCGATTCGGCGCTGCTCAATGCGCAGCCGATTATGGTGGAGTGCAACAAGGGGAAGATTGCACTGGCGCACAACGGCAACATTACGAATGCTCACGAAGTGCACGCCCAGCTCGAACAGCAGGGCTCTATTTTTCAGACCACCAGTGATACCGAAGTCATCGTTCATCTCATCGCGCGTTCGCGAGAGCACACCCTGGCAGATGCCATGGCGGATTCGTTGCGCCGTATTGAAGGTGCGTTCTCGCTGGTCATGCTGACGCGCGATCGCATCTTCGCCGCGCGAGATCCGCGTGGATTCCGCCCACTCGTGATGGGGCGCATCCCGGCCCTGGCGGGGAGCACTGGGGATACCGTCGTCTTCGCCTCCGAAACGTGCGCCTTCGATCTAATTGGCGCAATCTACGAGCGCGAGGTAAAGCCAGGCGAATTGGTCATCGTAGGGCCGGAAGGCGTTCATTCCCGCTTCTATGCGGCTAAACAGCCGCAGTCGAACTGCATCTTCGAGCATGTGTACTTCTCACGGCCTGACAGCATTATCTTCGGACGAGCCGTGCAGCAGACCCGCGATGCCATGGGGCGGCAGCTCGCCTTGGAATCACCGGTAGATGCTGACATCGTTGTGCCCGTGCCGGACTCAGGTGTGACCGCGGCCATGGGATACTCGCAACAGAGCGGCATTCCGATTCAGTTTGGTCTGATCCGCAACCACTATGTGGGCCGGACCTTCATCGAGCCGGAGCAGCGGGTGCGCGACTTCGGGGTGAAGCTGAAGCTGAATCCGGTTCGGCACGTGCTGGAAGGTAAGCGCGTAGTGCTTATCGACGACTCTATCGTGCGCGGCACGACAAGCAAGAAAATT
>JBKQKT010000128.1:0-3021 GCA_052147365.1 Candidatus Korobacteraceae bacterium
GCCAACTGCTGCTGCGTGGGTTGCGCCTGGATTCCGCCCGGTCCGCCGTTGTAGGCGACGCGATTGACGGTAACGTTGTTGACGGTCTGGTTATAAACATTCACGTTGGTGATGTTTACATTGTTGACCGCGCGGTTGTAATAGAAGTCGCGGCCCTGCCAGCGTCCGCCGTAGTAGCCGTCGCCGGGATAGCCGAATCCGTAATTAATGCCCCCGTAGAATCCAACCTGTGGCCCCCAGTACCCAGGATTCCAGCGGTAGAACCCCGCAGAGAAGCCCCAGTATCCGGGCGTCCACAGGAAGCCCGGCTGCGGAGCGGGTACCCACGTTCCCGGGACCCAGTAATAATCGTTCTGGTCGGGACTCCACGCCCAGTAGCCCGGCGTCCAAATATAGCCGGGTGCGGGGCAGTACGGTTGCGAGTAGACCGGCAACACGGGCGGGCCAAACGACACAGAGATGGCAACTTCGCCAAGAGAGAAGACCGCGGTGGCAAGAATCATCACGGCCAACAGAACTAAAGAACGAGATCGAGCCATATCATTCCCCTTCTGGATCCCACCCGCAACGCTGAACCACGCCAATGCGCATGCAACGTGGAAAACAACTGCTCACTTCCTATAAACACTTGGATGTGAAAACTGGTGCGTGCGTGGTCTGTAAAGAAGTGTGAGGGATTGTAAAGAATGTTGATTGCAGGCAACCCGCGAGACAATGACAGAAAACTGGGTCGATCGTCGTCACACTGCCGTGACTCTCACGTCACAGATGCCAGGCTCCAATCCGCCTAAAATCAAAATGTTCCTGGTTGGTTATGCGAAACCCACGCTTGCCGCGGAGGATGCTTTGAAAATCAGCAGGTTCCTCTCAGTTTGGTTTGCCTGGTTGATTGCGGTCGCACTTTGCGGCGCTGTATTCGCTCAAACGGCGCCAACAGCCCCCGTCATTCTCAAAGGTGCGCCAATGGGCGCGGTGAAGTTCGATCACACCACGCACCTGAAGGTCGCCGGCAAGTGCGGCGTTTGCCATCATGCCTCCAAGCCGCAAAGGCCGCTGAAATCTCCGCAGCAGGCTTGCACCGATTGCCACACCAACCCCGCCACTCCGCCGGTCACGACCAAATTGCAGGCGGCCTTCCACAATCCTACGGCTACCTCAGGACTTTGTATTGATTGCCACAAGACAGAAGACGCCAGCGGCAAGGCCGCACCGGTGAAGTGTGCTGACTGCCACAAGAAGAGCAACGCTTAAGCCCCACAATTGGCAAGCCTCAGCTCACAGCCTCGTTGGCTCGGCCGGCCCCGGCTCGTCCACCGGTCCATCCGGCCCGACCACCGGTTTGTCCGGAGGCTCTTTCACCGGCGGCGGCGGTTCCTGTCCGGGCGGGATGGGGAGCGGATCTTCCTGTTCCCGGCGCAAGTAGACATGCGCTCCCAGGTCTATGGTGCGGTTTTCGTGATGTACCTGCAAACTAGCGCTCCACATAATTCTGTTACTCCTCTCCCGCTTTCACCTGTCCAAAATTCAGCAGGGTCACCATGGTTACCCCGCCGAAGATGTTGCCGGTGGTTGCCAGGCCCAGCCAATAGAAATACTGTCCCAATGGCACCGAGCCGACGAACACCGCCGCCATGATTTCCGCGCTGCTGGCGATGCAGTGTGAGAAGCGTCCAATACCGACTACGAAGGTCAGCAGCCAGATCACCGCGATCTGGCCAATCGTCCAATGACTGGCGGTGACCAGCCAGGCCACCAGCGCTATCAGCCACCCGCCGAGCACAGCGCTCCAGAAAATGTGGCTGCCGCTGCCGGCGGACAGCTCCGTGCCTAGCCGGACCAGCTGCCGCGAGATCTCCGGGCTTAGCGCGGCTGTCCGAATAGCCAGCCCTGAGAATGTGGCCGCCCCCAGAACGTTGCACGTGAACACCACGCCCCACAGCCGTGCGGTGTCCACTACGTGCCGGTGTTCGCTCAAGATGAGGGCGACGGGATAAAGGGTGTTCTCGGTGAACAGTTGTGCCCGGCCGATAATGACGGCGATGAACCCTACGGGATAAACCAGGTAAGCGACAAAAACGCTCGACGGCGAGGAAGGCAGCATGGCCAAAGCCGTGGCCACACTTAGTCCCGTGAGACCCATGGTCAGCCCGCCGGCAAATCCGGAAAAGGCCAGTGCCCGGGCGGCGCGGCGCAGTTCGGCATGAGCGTTGTCCTCCACGCGCTCGAAAATTTCGTGCGCGGTGCGCCGCATGGTCTGTTCTGCTGTAGCTGCCATCTTCTCCGTGCCCCGTTCCTGCTTAGATGCAGGTTTGCACGGTCATGGCATGGCAGATGCGCCTAGAGGCAAAGTCTCGACGGAGCAAGAACTTCCATGCAGAAAAACATGAAAGTGCCCACACGAATTGTCATTACGAGCGCCCGATTTTGGCGCGAGGAATCTGCTTTCTGTCCGAACCAGAACACAGCAGATCCCTCGCTCCTCCACCCCACCGAGGGCAAAAGCGGCCCTCGCTGGGGACCCCGGATTCGCTCGTGATGACAATTCGTATGAAACTGTGGAGAGCTAATTACGCGAACGGCATCAGCTAGTTCTCGATACCGGCGAACTTCTTCTCTTCCGCGGCCAGGTGCAGGCGCATCATGCGCGTGAAGTTGCTGCCTTCCTGCTTCAGCTCATTCACCGCGCCTTCAATATTGCGCGACTCATGCAGGTGCGCGAGGTGCTCGCGGAAATTCTCCAGGCGCACGCGCATTTCGTGGTGCTGGCGCATCATCTCGCGCGTAAATGACGCCAGCTCCGGCCCCATCTGCGCGATCGTGGCCAGCACCGTGGTCTCCTCGTGGGCGTAGTGCTTGGGAAGCCACTCGGCCAGCCACTTGCCGCTGGCGGTGGCCTGGTTGGCGCTCGCCAAATCGCTGAAAACTTCGGCAAAGCAGAAAAGCTTGTCCAGGGCGGCATCGAGCTGGTCCAACTGGGCGACCAGCTCCTCGTGCTCACGATGAATGCTGGCTGTCTCCAGA
>JBKQKT010000129.1:0-21024 GCA_052147365.1 Candidatus Korobacteraceae bacterium
GGAAAACAGGCCCGCAAAATTTATCAGGTTAAGCCGGTCATTCAGGTTCTGCGCGTCAAATTGCATGCGCACGGCCACGTTGTCTTTCTTCCACACGTCTGCCCCAACCGAAGCATTTACCGACAGCGAAGGCCGCACTCTGTCGCGGTAGAAGTTCACGCGATTAATGACCGCCTGGCCATATTCTGCGAGCGCTTCTTCGTAGGTGCCGTCAAAGTCCACCGGCAAGCCGCTGCCGTACTCGGCCCCGAGTGCGCCCCATAGCCGCGGCAGGAACTGATACCGAAACCGAGTCCGCACCGTATTGCGCTGGTCCTGGGAGACCCAGAAACGCCCGGACAGCTGCGTGAGCGCGTTGGTTGCTGACTGGCCCAGAAAAAGCCCTCCTGTAACCGGAAAGTAGGCTGATCCCACCATGTAAGAGTAGCTCATAAAGCCTGACAATTTACCCCAGCGTGGGATGTTTACTTTGCCTTCTGCTCCGTAAATCTGTGCTTTACGAAATGCAATAGGAAAGCTGACCGGGGTATTGAGCAACAAGTCGTCGTCAGCAAAGTTGTTGACGTCGCGGTAATAGCCATTCACATCCAGAGTGAACTTGCCTATGAAGCCCTTCGTGACGCCAGCCTCAAAATAGTTGCCGTGTGACGGCGCCACCGGCACGCGCAGCACGTTGGGATTCAGCACCACGACGTCGGGCGAACTGGAGAGCAGGATGTTCTCAAACGAGGGTGTCTGAAAGACCCGGTCGTAAGCGACGTGGACCAAAAGCTCGCTCTTGGTGAAGTAGCGCGAAACCCCAATGCGAGGGCTGACTGCGTTTTGATTGACGATAAGCTGGTAATGGTCCCAGCGGATACCCGCGCTCACAGTCCAGTTGCCAAGCCGGATCAAATCCTGGACGAAAGCCGACTGCTCCAGGTCTGGACGGTTGCCGACGAAGCTGAACGTTTGCGGCGTTCCCGGATCGAACTGCGAGGGATCGGTGATGATGTCGGCGAAGCGCTCGTGCAGGAAGATGTTGTCCGACTCGACACCGACCTTCCACTCCTGCCTACCGCTGTGAATGGAAATCGTTCCTTTGAAATATCCTTCGGTAAAGCTGTTGCGCTGGAAAGCAATGATGGGCGTGGACAGCAGATTCGACGACAGGCCGTTCGAGTTGTCGCGAACCATCCCTCCCAGGTTGCCCACAACGTTGGACGAGAACAGATGCTGATACGAGACGATTCCCATGTTCTCGTAGATGTCGCCATCCTGCCGCTGACGAGCGGCCTGCTGCACCTGCTCGTTAGGTATATCAAAGCGGGCCAGTTCATGACGGAACATCAGGCTTAAGCGGTCGTTGGGGGTGAAGTCGCGCTCGTAGGTGCCCGAGAAGTCTCCCGTAGTTCCATTGTTGGTGTAGTTCTCCGGAACGGGCGGACTCAGATAACGGCTAGTCATCGCGCCGTCAGCACTGATGCCAAAGGTGTTCTTGCCCGAGAGATACTGGAGCGTGGCATAAGCGCCAGCGGTATCGAAGCTGCCTCCCGAAAGGACAATCTGACCGTGGAAACCTGAGCGAGTGTCTCGCGCGGTATTCACCTCAACCACGCCGCCCATCTTTCGCCCGTACTCAGCTGGGATGCCGGCGGTATAGATACTCATCGACTGAACATCGTCCGCTTCGATCTCGGGCCCATAGCCGGGCGACCGATTGTCGGTCAGCGGGATGCCATTGAGCACAAGTTGGGTCTGGTATTCCGAGCCGCGAGGATGGAGTACCGCATTGCCCTCGTAGAGCCAGCCGGGCTGCGAGTTCACCAGGTCCTGCACCGAGCGTCCCGGTAGCGATGTAACACGATCGGCAATCGTATCCGATCCGATCTGATTGACCGCGCCGACACGATGAGGATCGACGAGGGTGCCGTTGGCCTTAACTTCTATGGTCGTCGCGAGAGGGACTAGGCCGAGCGTTACGAGCTGGCTGGTGGGAGCCACAGAGCGGATCTCCATCGACCGCGAGGCAGGAGCGAAGGTGGCATGCCGCACTTCCAGGTTGTACAAGCCAAACGGCAGACGCTTCACCACCAAATCACCGACATCATCAGTGACGAATGATCGCCGGTAGTGATTAGCCTCGCTGACTAACTCCACGGAGCTCTTCACCCCCAACCCCGCCGGGTCGGTCACCTTCAGGCGCAGTTCGCCCGTATTGCTCTGCGCGAACAGGGGAGCGACCAGGAGGAAAAAGCTGAGGACGTGTTTCATTACCGCTTATATCGGAAATGGGATTGGATGACGGCTCCGCCGCCGGACGTCGAGCTCGTTGGCCTATTCTACGGTAAGACCGTGGCCGCCCTACGGCCATGGCGAAAAACATCGCAAAACAAAAGGCACGGCTGTTTCACCGTGCCTTGTTGAGACGATTGACTGACTTACCCCACCGGAACTGTGCTTAACACTTCTTCGCGAATCTCGGCATCTTTCTTGACCTCGTCGTGGCTGGCGGGCAGCGCGATGTCCAGCAACTCCTGAATGGTCTTCACGTAGTGCATGTCGATCCCTACAAGCTGCTCCGGCGTCAGGTCTTCCTCCACGTTCTGGCGGTTTTCGGCTGGCAGGATGATGTCCTTCACGCCGGCCCGCTTCGCGGCCAGAGTTTTCTCCTTGATGCCGCCGATGGGCAGCACGTTGCCGCTCAGCGTAATTTCGCCGGTCATCGCCGTCAGCGGACGCACTGGGCGTTCCGTAAGCAGCGAAACCAGCGCTGTCACCATGGTCACTCCCGCCGATGGGCCGTCCTTCGGTATTGCTCCCGCTGGCACGTGGATATGGATGTCATGGTCGGCAAAGAAGCCTTCGTCAATGCCCAGCTCCTTGGCATTCGACCGCACCCACGTCAGCGCCGCCTGCATGGACTCCTGCATCACCTGGCCGAGCTGGCCGGTCATGGTGAATCCGCCCTTGCCCTTCATCTTGTTGGCCTCGACGAAGAGCACATCACCGCCAGTCGGCGTCCAGGCCAGGCCTACGGCCACGCCGGCGCGCTTGGTGCGTTCGGCAATTTCGCCTTCGGTACGGATCTTCATCCCGCCCAGCATGTCCGTCCGCTGCACCAGCTCAGCCGTGACCGTCAGTTTCTCGGTCTTGCCTTCGGCGATGCGGCGCGCTTGCTTGCGGCAAATCGTTCCGATGGTCCGCTCCAGACTGCGCACGCCGGCTTCCCGCGTGTAGTGCCGGATAATGAACCGGATCGTCTCCTCCGGAAATTCGATCTGCTCGCCGGTGACTCCGTTCTCCTCGATCTGCCGCGGAATCAGATACTGAAACGCGATGTGTACCTTTTCCTCTTCGGTGTAGCCTTGCAGCTCGATGATCTCCATGCGGTCGCGCAGCGGCTCGGCAACGGGATCGAGCATGTTGGCCGTGGTGATGAACAGCACCTTCGACAGGTCGAACGGCACGTCGAGATAGTTGTCGCGGAAGCTGAAGTTCTGCTCTGGATCGAGCGCTTCGAGCAACGCCGATCCCGGATCGCCGCGAAAGTCGCGCCCCACCTTGTCGATCTCATCCAGCATGAAGACCGGATCGTTGGTCTCGGCGCGACGTATGCCCTGCATGATTTGCCCCGGCAGAGCGCCGATGTACGTGCGGCGATGTCCGCGGATCTCGGCCTCGTCATGCACGCCGCCGAGCGACAGCCGCACGAACTTGCGTCCCAGAGCCCGAGCGATTGATTTGCCGAGGGAGGTTTTACCCACGCCCGGAGGTCCTACGAAGCAGAGGATTGGCCCCTTCATGCTCGGCCGCAGGCGGCGGACCGACAGGTAATCAAGGATGCGGTCCTTCACCTTTTCCAGATCGTAGTGGTCGGAGTCGAGAATCTCCTTCGCCTTCGGTATGTCCACTTCCACGCCGGACGACTTCTGCCACGGCAGCACCGCCAGCCACTCAATGTAATTCCGCGTTAACGAGTAGTCGGCAGCCATCGGCGACATGCGTGCCAGGCGGCCTAGTTCCTTGAGGGCTTCCTTCTTGACATCGTCGGGCATGCCCGCTGATTCAATCTTCTGGCGCAACTCCTCCGTGTCGCGAGTGGTCTCATCCTGCTCGCCCAGTTCTTTCTGGATGGCCTTCATCTGCTCGCGCAGATAGTACTCACGCTGCGTTTGCTGCACCCGGTCCTGTACTTCGCTTTGGATCTTATTGCGCAGTTGCTGGACTTCCAGCTCCTTGGCCAGGTGCTGGTTGATCTTCTCCAGGCGCACGCGAACATCGGGCGTTTCCAGTACATCCTGCTTGTCACGGGTGGATAGCGACGGCAGCGACGAAGCAATGAAATCAACCATCCGGCCGGCATCGTCAATGTTGCCGGCGACCGTCGAGAGCTCATCCGACAAAGTGGGAGAGCCGGCAACGATCTGCTGGAACAGCGTCAGCACATTGCGCTGTAGTGCCTCGATCTCGGCGCCCTTAGGAGTTGGCGCCTCAGGAATGGTTTCTACGGTGGCGCGCATGAACGGCGTCAACTGCGTGTACTCGGCTACCTTAACGCGTTCCAGACCCTCGGCAAAGACGAACAGGCTCTGGTTGGGCATACGCACAACCTTGTGTACGATCGCCAGACTTCCCACCGCGAAAAGGTCGGTCGGCTGCGGCGTGTCAACTCGTGCTTCGCGCTGCGCGACCACGACGATCGTCTTGTCGTCGCCTAGTGAATTGATCAACTGGACCGAGCTTTCGCGCCCTACGGTCAGAGGCAACACGGCGTGGGGGAACAGAACTGTGTCCCGCACTGGCAGGACGGGCAGGGTCCGCGCTGCGGTGGCATCGTCGCGGAGTTCCGGCTCAACTGCCTCTAAATCTTTATTTTGCTTAGGCATATAGCTCCTTGAGTCAGTTACACTCAAGCTTTAGATGTAGCGCTTTGGGCAAAGGATGCAGCCCCTTAAGACCCAGGAAGTGCGGGCTGCTTTCGCAGGCACAAGAACGTCCTCACAATCTGCCCATCGTAATTATCGGCAGCAACTCTGTCTTCCTGCACAACCAGCACCGGCAACATTTGAACGAACGGCTTCCGGCCGAGTGCCTGTTACATCCGCGGCTCATTTTCAAGCACAGGATTGTATCAGGGAAGGGCTACCTGCGACTGTGATAAGTCCATCCGTGGCTCTTTTGGATCCCCGCATAGCGCCCTACCCGGCCACCACCTGACTCGTACCTAAGTCGAATTTGACTCGGCGGCTGGATAAATCCCCAGTACCTTAACGAACTCCGCGATCTCGGCCAGGTGCCGTAGCGCGTTGCGAGCCGTTTCGTCGTCGCCCCGCAGGATATCGACAAAGAAGACATACTCCCAGGGGTGCCCGCGCATGGGACGTGACTCGATCTTGCTCAGGTTGATATCACGCAGCGCGAAGACGCTGAGCGCCTTGAAAAGCACACCCGGCAGGTTCTTCAGCGCAAAGCCGATTGACGTCTTGTTCGCGCCCCTGCCCACCTTGCGCGATCCATTGATCAGCAGAAAGCGAGTGTGGTTCTGCTGGTCATCTTCGATCCCGGCCAATAGCACCCGGCCGCCGTATTGTTGCGCAGCCTGCGCGGGAGCGATCGCCGCCGCATCGCGCAGTCCTTCCGATATGACATGACGAACGCTTCCGGCCGTATCGTAGAAAGGCACGGCCTGGATTTTTGCATGGTTGCCGAAGAATTTTCGGCACTGGTCCAGCGCCACCGGATGGGAGAACACCCGGCGGATGTCAGCCAGCTTCACTTCCGGCGACGCAATCAGATGATGACGTATTCGCAGGTAAGATTCGCGATGGATGAATACCTCGCGGGTGAGCAGCAGATCGAAGTGCTCGGCCACTGAGCCCGCCAGCGAGTTCTCGATGGGGATGACCGCCGCCTGCACCGAACCGTTCTCGACGCGATCGAAAACTTCGGCCGAGTGCACACAAGGAACTACCCGCGCGCGCGGAAGCATGTGCATAGCAGCTTCGTGGCTGAAAGACCCAAGTTCTCCCTGGATGGCAACCTTCATATGTCTGGCAGAGCATAGCAGAGCGCGGTCCCAGCAGCTCGTAGGGTTGCCTGGAGAAATGATTCTTTCTGGAAGATCCCACAAACGTTTCACGGCTAACCAACCCGCGGATGCCCGACGGGCGTCAAACTAATTGCTCGTACTGGTCGGCGGGTAGAACACGATAAAGGATGAACCTATGCTCTGGACGCTCTTTGTTATTCTGCTGGTTTTGTGGCTGCTCGGCGTTGTTACCAGCTACACGTTGGGAGGTTTTATTCATATCCTCCTGGTACTGGCCATAGTCGCGCTCGTCTTCCAGCTCATTTCCGGCCGCAGATCAGTGGTCTGAGGGCCCGGAGGAAACGATTCTAGAAACCGGGATGCAGCGGGGCGTTCGAACCACTGCCCCCGAACAATCCTGATTGCAAACACGGGGAGGTGAAGTAATGGACAAGGACCAAGTGAAAGGCAAAGTGGACGATGCGGCGGGACGCATCAAACGTCAAGTAGGCGAGTGGACCGGTGACACCGGCACCCAGGCGGAAGGTGCAGCTCAGCAGATAAAGGGCAAAGCCGAAAAGGCCTGGGGCAAGATTAAGGACACCGCACGCGACGCGGGGGACAAGGCCAAGGAAACGCGCGATGAGAGCCAGGCCAAGCGTCCGTACCGGAGTGAGGAAGAGGACGAGCTTGAGCGTGACAAGGACCGTGGAGTCGCGTAATCGAGATTCTTCGCGAACTAACCGACGAGGCGCCGAGAGGCGCCTCATTTTCTTGCCTAGAGATGCTTCAACATTTGGAACGCATCCAGATCCTGGCTGGAGTAATAACCTGGCAAGGTGCGAACGATCTCATACCCGAGCTTGCGATAGAGCCGCATCGCAGGCCCATTATTGACCGCCGTTTCGAGATAAATCTGACTGCAGCCTGCAGCCCGTAGGCGGTGCTCACATTCATGCATCAGCCGAGAAGCCAGTCCAAACCGCCGCGCTTCGGGCATGATATCGAGCGTTACGACATGGCCGATTCGGCCGCGTAGCGGTAAGGCCACGACGAACCCGACAATGCCCAAGGGAGTGGAAGAACCATCCCCGGCCTTCTCTGAACCCGCATGGGGCGCATGTTCTTCCGCCACCATGGTGATCGCTTTGCGCCTCGCGATAAATCCCATCAGTTCCATCTGCGTATAAGCAACTCCTGCCGGGAAGCAGCTCTGGTCGATTTGCCAGAGGCGGTCGAAATCGGCGGCGCGGTAGTCGCGGATGGTGAACTTCACATCAGCAGTTTGGGTCTTCATTGGCAGCCTGCGCAAGGCACGCCGTGAGCGGCCGCATTTTCGACCTTCTCGATGGCGACGATGGCTATCCATTCGTTGTTGCGGTTCAGGTAACGGACCACCCGGCCGCCGACGAGACGAGCCGCGATCACGGGCGGCAAGTCCTCGTGGTAATCGAACAAAGCCTGTTGCAGCGACTGTCCGAAAAGAGGGCCGCGGAACAGCGGGTGTGGCGGCTGCCATTTGGCGCTGAAGAGCAGGGCCACGTCGAACTCGTCGGTTGCCTGCGACGCGCGGATCATTTCCAGCGGCGAGAAATTCTCGATGCGAACCACCGCCAACGGCTGCTTCACATACCCGAGGAATGGGCGCGTGAGCTCATCGGAAGCGGGCCATGCCGTGAGTACGCGGGCCTGCGGGTAGCGCGCCGAAAGCTCAAGAGCCACCAGTTTGTGGAGAATGACATAGTCGCGATACAGCAGGGTGTCCTCGGGAGCGATGCGGTAAGGCGGTGGGATAAAAAGCTGTGCTACAAAAGCAGCACATGTGAAAGCAATCCACCAGGTCCACCGCCGGACTCGCCGGTACAAGGTGGAAACGCACACCAGAATCACCAGCGGGACAACCGGAAGCATGTACCGCGCCAACACCGCGCCACCAACAACCGAGAGGGCGACGATATACGCCAGGATGACTGCGGCGAAGACGAGCTGCACGCCGATGGCAATGCGTGGCCGCAGCGTTCCTCCGTCCTGCTGAAGTGGGGGATGGCGCATCGCCACCGCCGCCGCCAGCGTCAGCAGGAACAGATTTAGGTATCCGAAAACATGCCATACCTGGAGCAGCATAGCGAGTGGGATACGCAACGGATTCAGCGTGGCTTGCAAGTTGTAGCGCAAATATTGAGGATTGCCGAAGTAAAATCCCGTGCGATGGTGATGGTAGAAGAGCCATGCCGCCAGTGGAACAATGCACAACAGGAGCGAGAACGGGTAGAGCGGGCCTTCATTCCCGCGTTCGTTGGCAGAATGTTTATTCTTGCTTCCGACGCTGAGATCCCAACCCTCAGCGTCGGAAGCGTCTTTTTTTTCGCAGTGGCGAACGCGGGCCTGAAGGTCCGCTCTAGCCAGCAGTGGGCAGGCCAATTCCCACGCCAACAGAGCCAGAGGAGCGATGATGGCCGTTTCCTTTGCCAGCGGTGCGAGCGCGAAGACTATCACCGTTGCAACCGGCCTGCGCTCGACATACATGGCCAGACCCCAAAGCGTCAGCGCAGCGGCCATCATGTCCAGATGGGCTAGCGAACTTTGTGAGAAGAACACCGGGTATAGCGCAGTACATAGCACCGTGGCTATGGCAACTTCTCGGCTGGCTACATCGCGTGACAGCCGCCACAATCCCAGCAAGGCAAACGCAGCCACAAACAACATCGCGGTTCGCGTCACGGCTGGCGTATAAGCACTGAACTTCCACCAGAACGCCAGCCACAGCATCACCAGTGGCGGATGCGCGTTGGAGAGCGTGGTATGTGGAATCAGCGAGCCGGTCAGAAGCAGGTCGCGGGCTGCAGGAATGAAGTAACCGGCCTCGTCCCAGAAGTAGGGCAGCCGCAACAGCGGCACATGCGTTAGAAACAGGAAGGTGAAGATGAGCGCGTAGGCGAATAGGTGGTCGCGCACCTTTCGCCAGCTCACCATGACAGCACAGACTTACACATCTTGCTAGTGCACCGGGCCGGCGCCGGGCGTCATCCGCGGGTCGAGCTTGATGTCGCCGAAGGTATTCTCGTAGTTGACCAGGTTCTGCTGCAGGATGGTGTACAGCGCTTTGGCCTGCTGCGGGCTCAGATAGATTCCCTGAAAGTTGCGCACTTCCACCCGGGTTTCGTCCTGCTGTTGCAGAGTACCAAATACCAGGAAGAAGTCCCAGACGTTCACCCTCACCTGCACGCTGTTGGCATAGTTTTCGCGATAGTCGGGGCTGTTGCTCAACTGAATCGATGGCTGCGTAGGATTCTGCATGATGACCTCAGAAAGCGGTTGTCAGTAGCCTGTAGCCAGTTGTCAGCGGAACGCAGAACAACCGGCAACGGGTTGGCGACCGATATCGCAGTGTACCAGACCAGGAGCCAGTAGCCAGGGACTCGTTGGTCCTCAGCCTCTAGCTGTTAGCTCTTAGCAACCGCGCGACACACGATGCTGCTTGCTAAAGGCTAAGAGCTTACCGCTAAGGGCTGAAAAAAGGCGACCCCGGGAGGGGCCGCCCAAAGTGAAGCAGAGTCAAATCCGTTAGAAGGTGATCTTGCCCGCGAACTGGATGATTCGTCCCGACGGAAGTCCGGTGAAGAACGATCCGTAGGGGCCAGTCGGCGGGGCCGTTGTGGTCGTGCTGAACCCGAAGGTCCCATCCGCCAGATTGTTGTCCGGGTTGGTGAAGTTCGGGTGGTTGAACACGTTGTAGAAGTTGGTGGTGAAGTTGAAGTTGAACCGCTCCGTCAACTTGAAGTTCTTGCCAACGGTGAAGTCGGAGTCGAAGAACCCGGGACCGCGATAACCGTTCCGGCGCTGAGCTGGGAACGTCGTGTTCGTGTTAAATGGCCCAAAGGAGTTCGGGTTCAGGCACTGGCTGTTCCCGTTGTAGCAGGACTGCTGGCCGTTGCTATCAAGCACGGTCGCCACCGAATTGCTCGGGCCATAATTCGAGATGGCAGTGTTGCCATCGATGACCGTGAGCGGCAATCCCGTCCGGTAGAAGAAGTTCTGC
Source organism: Candidatus Korobacteraceae bacterium (assembly GCA_052147365.1). Lineage (GTDB taxonomy): Bacteria > Acidobacteriota > Terriglobia > Terriglobales > Acidobacteriaceae > Bog-257. The sequence goes on from JBKQKT010000129.1 coordinate 10,050, forward strand.
GACAGAATCCAGCCGCCGAACGCCGTATTCATCCAGCCCTTGCTGAACTTATACGGCATATTCCACACGTAGGAAGCGGTGAAGTTCTGCCGGATGTCGTAGTCAGCGTTGCCGTAGTTGTTGCAGGTCAGGCAGTAAGGATTGACCTGGTACTGCAACGACCCGAACGTCTGGGTATTGTTGTACGGAGTTGCGCCAATGCCGCCGTTGGAGACGTCGTCATTCGCGTGGCTCCACGTGTAGCTGGCCTGGACGGTGAATCCATAGGTCATACGCTGGTTAATGGTTGCCGTTAGGCCGTTGAAGTTGGATATGCCCGACGAGGAGTACTGTTCGAAGGTGCCGAAGATTGGGGTCGGCGCTGCAACTGGAAGTGGTGCAACGGGACCACAACCAGAGGCGACGCTGCAATAGGCGTTCAGGCCCTCGTTGTAAATCGGGATATGAACGCCATGGTTACCCACGTAGGCGAGCGATAGGGAGGTCTTGTCTCCCAGCCCCTGCTGCACCTGGAAGCTCCACTGCTCATAGTACGGAGTGTGGAACGTCCCGATCTGGTTATGGTAGGTCGGGGTCCGGAACTGTGCGCCCAACGCCGCTTTCAGGCTGGCATACGACGCACCCTGGGAGAATCCGGACATGATAGCCGCCGCCGATTCGGCGCCCTGAATGTATGGACTGTTTTGCGTGGTGGTGTCGGCCCACGGAGTGTCAGTAACCCGCACATTAACCAACCCAGGCAGGTTGGTCATAAATTGGTCGGCAGCCACAGCCGGGAAGGCATCGTTGAAGATGCCGAAGCCGCCGCGGAAGACGGTGCTCGGGCTCAACGGCGACCAGGCAAAGCCGAACCGGGGCGCAAAATCGATCTTATCCGTGGCGTTGTAAAGCTGGTGCCGGTTGGCATTGATGATTTGGTTGTATGGCGTAGTCGGACTCAGCAAGCCCGCCGCCAGAAGGTTGTTGAACGAACCATCCAGTAGCGAGCCGCAATTGGTCTGGCACACCGGGTTGGAGTTCTTCTCCGCCCGCAAGGCCAGAGTCAGTTTCAAGTTCTTGCTGACGCGCCACTCATCCTGCGCGTAAATGCCCATTCCCCAAAGAGCAACCGGCTGGCTCAAGCGGGAGGGGAAATTCTGGCGGGTCTGGTACGCGATTCCGTCGTAAAAATCGGTCTGCCCACCATCCACTTGACTGTTGCCGGTGACGTTCAGTCCCAGCACCTCAGGATTGTTGAGTACCTGGAAGGTGAAGTCGGTAATGTCGTAGCGGCGGAAGTTGACGCCGAATTTGAAGTTGTGTACGCCCTTGGTCCAGGAGAGGTCGTCGATAAACTGGTACTGCGTGACGTTACGTCCCTGCGGGAAGTCGTAGGTCAAGCCTCCCACTTCTGTCAGGTTAAACCCGAGTTCGATAAACGCATACGGGAAAAGCTGCGGGTCTATTTGGTTGAAGGTGGCCTGGTAGTGGCTGAGGTCGGCACTGAACTGGTTGGTCACGTTGGGGCTGAACTCGTGGGTCCACCCGAACTGGCCATCGTACGCCGGCTGTTTGCTGGCCGCACTGAAAGCATTGTTGATGGGGTCAGCATAGGTGGCCTGGGTGCCGTGATCGATGCGTGCCCGGAAATAGAGCTGGTCCTTAGGCGTCATGTTCCAGTCGATCTTGAAGGGCAGGATCCATTCCGTACCCGGCAGAGCAGGGGAAGCCTGGTATTGAGTGAAGCAGTTGCCCGACGCGAGTGCGGGAACGAAGTTGGGGTCCGCTGGGTTGTCCAGCGACCCGCCGCAGTTGCCCCCATTCTGATTGGTATACGTCGCAATGTTGGCTGGGTTGTTTCCGGGATATCCTTTGGCCGACGCGTACAGGTTGAACATCCTTTGGTAGAGCGCAACCTCGGCGGGAGCAGTGGCCTGCAGGTTGGCGATGGTTGCCGCAGCAAAGGCCGGCGTTGGCGCATAGACTGGCTGGGTGGAAGGAACGATGTACTGAATCGCCTCGTAGTCCACGAAGAAGAAGAGTTTGTCCTTCTTGATGGGACCTCCGAAGTTCGCTCCCCACTCATTGTTGTTGGCAAAGGGCCGCGGTACTCCGAACTTATTGTTAAACCAGTCATTGGCATCCAGTGAACTCCCTGTCCACTCGTAAAAGACGTCGCCGTGGTACTGATTGGTACCACCCCTCGTGACGTAATTGACCTGCGCTCCCGCCTGCTGGCCATACTGTCCCGAGTAGGCGTTGGTGATGACGGTCGCTTCCTGCAACTCATTCTTGCCCAGCGTCAGGTTGGTGGCGCCGGAGTTGTTCAGGTTCAAGTACGGGTCCATGTCGTTCTCGCCATTGACCGTGAAGAGGTTGGAGGTGGCAGGAAGACCATTGGCGTTGAAGTTGCCATAACCCTGGCCGGTATTCATGGCCACGCCGGGCGCGGTCTGCGCCACATACGTAAGGTCATTGCCGCCATTGGGCGAATTCTGAATGACGTTCTGGCCGTAGCTGGTGGACAGGTCGGCATTGTCGGTCTGCACCAGGGGCGCAGCCGTTGTGACTTCCACCGTCTGCGTTGCAGACCCCAGCGCCATCTTCACGTTGGCGACGGTCGCCTGGCCCAAATTCACGTTATAGCTGCTCTCGGTCTTGTTGAAGCCCGGGGCGGTCACGGTAACCGTGTACGTGCCTGGGGACAAGAGAGAAAACCGGTAAACGCCGGCAGAATTGGTTGTGCCATTGCGGGTGTCGCCAGTGCCCGTATTTCTTAACGTAACCGTGGCGTTTGGAACCACCGCGCCGCTGGGGTCTGTGACCGTTCCGTTAATGTCGCCGGTAGTCAGCGACTGCGCCATTAACGAAGGTGCCATCACAGCGAAGATCACCAGCAAACCCAGAATTCCGACGATCAACTTCTTTGCTGTCATTTGTCTCCCCCTCAGGAGTATCGGAAACGTGGCCGTTTCCAAAAATTCTTGGCTTTGCCTACCACCTGCGCTTCAGAATTCAGCGATCTTTCATCGAACCAAACCACCGCACGTCGCTGGCGTAGGCAATGTCTGGTTCTGCTAGTGCAAGAGGGATGCCACTCCAGTGCCATGAGAGTGTTTGATTAAAGCATTGCTTTTCAATCAGATACGATTAAGAAGAGACATTCCAGAATGGGAAGCTACCACTTTTTAAAGATTGCGCCCCGGGAAATTCCATTTATTGGATATTTCAGGGCGCACCAAGACCTGTTCGTGGCGCACGGTAGTTGGATTATCTGGGCAGGTGGCGGGTTGTCCAAGCGACAATGGCAGACGGACTAAATGCGCGCTACTTCGCCGGCATGGTGTAGTAGCCACTGCGATGGCGAACCTGCAAATCGGCGGGATTGGGATAGTCCCTGGTGTTGGGATCGACCTTGATTTCGATGCTGCGGTAGTCAGAATCAGCAAGTCGCGTACTGGGGTAATAGGCAATCAGGTATTGCGTGCGCAGCTCGTCACTTATCTGGCGAAAGGCGGCATCAAGCTGTTGTAAGCCACTGGCGTAGAAGTACTTACCGCCAGTGTCCCGGGAGAGCTGGATGAGCGCATGCTCTCCGCCGATATCACGCCCAGCGCTGTTTTCGATGGGCACGATGATAATGCTGTACAGGATGACCTCGGCTTGTTGCGCCTCGCGCACGGCCTCCTTGTAGGTCGTCTTGCTGACCGTGTCGCCGCCGTCAGTGATCACCACCATGACTTTGCGGCCTCGCCGGTCATACAGCGCGTCGGAGCCAAGGTATAGCGCGTCGTAGAGCGCGGTCGCTGCACCGGGGCGGATGTGGTTGATGGCCCGATCAATCGTGCGCAGGTCGGCAGTGAAGACGGTGACCTGATCTACGATTTCGCTGAACGTGAACACCGACAGGCCATCGATCGGCCGCAGGATGGCGTGCGCGAAACGGCGCGCCGACTCGAACTCGAGTTTCTGGTCGCCGCGCGTGCTGAGGCTGGTGTCAATGGCAACGACAATCGAGAGCGGCAGCTCCGATTCCCGATGAAACACCGCGATCTTCTGCGGCTTGCCGTCTTCGAACACCTGAAAGTCTTCCTCTTTTAGCGACGAGACCGGAGAGCCACTTTTATCGGTGACGGAGGTAAATACATTTACCAGCTTGACGTTGACTTTAAACGTCGTGCCCGGATCGTCTGGCTGGTTCTCGGCCGTCTGCTTTTTCTGGTCGGGAGGACGGGGAACGCTACCCGATGGCTGCGGCTTAAGCGTGTCCGGCGGATGGGGAACAGTACTCTGTGAGGTTTGCGCAAAAAGTGACGTGGCACACAAGAGCGTCAACGCGCACAGCCTTAACATCGCACGAACGAAAACTATGTAGTTTTGGGACATCCGGTGATGAAAACCCTGGTTGCGTTACTTTGACGTGCGGCCGCCAGCCAGCTGAATTTCCGGGGGGAACGGCTCGCCGTCGGCCCAGACAGCGCCATCCTCAAAGTACTCCTTTTTCCAGATGGGCACGGTCTTCTTCAATGTATCAATCAACCATCGGCAGGCGTCAAAGGCGGCGGCGCGATGCGCGGACGCAACTGCAATATAGACGCTAGTTTCGCCGATCTGTAACCGTCCCAGGCGATGCACAAGCCGCACGTCGCGAACGGAAAAATCGGCCAACGCTTGCCGGGCGAGTTGTTCCATCTGGCGTAGCGCCATCGGTTCGTAGGCAGTGTAATCGAGATGCAGCGTGCGGCGGCCGCGTGAGTTGTTGCGCACAATGCCGTCAAAGACCACGATCGCGCCATCTCCCGGCTGCTTCATGCCCGCCAGGATGGGCACGGTCTTGATCGCGTCGTCAACCAGTCGGGCATGCTCGGAGATAAGCGGCAGAGGCGTTTCGGCGGTTGATGGTTCCTCCTTGCCTCCACTCACGGGAGGGAGGAGCGCGACTTCGTCTTTGTCGTGTAACTCAGCCGCCGCACCGGAATAATGCTGGTTCAAAGCCAGCGCGAGGGAATTTCGAAATTCTCCGAGCTTGGGGAAGCGCTGCTCCAGGTGCGCAAAGAGATCGGACAGACTAGACCCTTCGGCCAGTTCGACCGTTTCCTGGCCGCGGCCGGTGATGTCGTGCAGCATACCCAGATAGACCACCCGAACTTGCATGGAGCAAGGATAACCCATCCGGAATTTTCCTCTTGTCACCACTTAGTCACTTATTTTCGTCTTCTGGAAAGCGTAAGAATATGCAAGACAGTGCAATGTCACGCCATCATCACGTCTTCTGAGCACGTAGCGGGAGGCACGGGAGGTTCCGCGCTCCGTCGGTTCGAGCGTTTCCGATACCGCCCCAGAGGCGTCCGTCCGCATGCACTGATGCGAGCCACACTCTCGACGTCGTTGCTTCTGCTTGTCATCGCTCACTGCACTTTGCTTCGGGCAGCGCCTCTCTATAGCTCGCCCGCAGTCGTCGTGGAAGACCCCGGTCAAGGGGCAGAACCTGATTATGAGAAGGCGAGAGAGGGATATGAGAAGGCGGCGGCCGGCGGCAACGCCAAGGCGATGGCCAACCTTGGTTATATGTACGACCGCGGGCAGGGTGTGCCGCAGGACTATCAGAAGGCGAAGGAGTGGTACGAAAAGGCAGCCGCCAAGGGCAGCGCTACCGCCATGAACAATCTCGCCTTTCTGTACTACCAGGGTCACGGAGTACCCCAGGACTATCAGAAGGCCAGGGAGTGGACCAGAAAGGCGGCGGCAGCCGGAAGCGTGGTTGCGATGAACCGTCTCGGAGCTTTGTACTACGCCGGGCAAGGACTGCCGCGGGACTATGGCAAAGGAAGGTGGTGGTATCAACGGGCGGCAACCGCCGGAGACGCCGATGCCATGACCAATCTCGGCTATCTGTATTATGGCGGGCACGGCGTGCCGCAGGACTACCAGAAAGCGAAGCAGTGGTTCGAGAAGGCGTCAGCTAAAGGAAACCCTGCGGCCATGACCAGCCTCGGCTATCTCTACTATCGCGGTCAGGGCGTACCGCAGGATTACCAGAAGGCGCGCGAGTATTACGAAAAGGCGGCGGCGGCCGGTAACGCCATGGCGATGGCCAATCTCGGCTATCTGTACGACCGTGGGCAGGGCGTGCCGCAGAACTATCAAACGGCGCGCCAGTGGTATGAAAAGGCGTCCGCCGTCGGCAATGCCACGGCGATGATCAATCTTGGCAGGCTCTACGACCGCGGGCACGGTGTGCCGCAGGACTATTCGGAAGCCAGGTTCTGGTACGACAACGCCGCGACCGCTGGCGATGCCGAGGCAATGAACGATGAGGGCCTACTGTACGAGCATGGTCTCGGCGTGCCGCAGGACTACCAAGCAGCCACGCAGTGGTACGAAAAGGCGGCAGCCGCCGGAAATGCTTCGGCGATGAACAATCTCGCTTTTCTTTACTACCAGGGTCGCGGCATGCCACAGGACTACGAGAAAGCGCGCGAGTGGTACGAAAAGGCAGCCGACGCCGGACAGGCTGACGCCATGAACAGCCTCGCCCTCATGTATGAGAAAGGTGAGGGAGTACCGCAGGATTACACCAAGGCAGCGCAGTGGTACGCCAAGTCCGCAGCGGCCGGAAATGCCGGAGCAATGAACAGTCTCGGTTACTCCTACCATCAGGGACAGGGCGTGCCGCAGGACTATCTGAAAGCGAAGCAGTGGTACGAGAAGGCAGCGGCCTCCGGCAACGCTGACGCAATGACCAACCTCGGCTACCTATACAGAAAAGGACAGGGCGTGCCGCAGGACTACCAGAAAGCTGAGGAGTGGTATGAGAAAGCGGCGGCGGCCGGTACCGCCGAGGCCATGACCAGTCTCGGTGGCCTCTATGCTCGCGGACAGGGCGTGCCGCAGGACTATCAGAAAGCCGAGGAGTGGTACGAAAAAGCGGCGGCCGCCGGAAACGCTACCGCCATGGCCAATCTCGGCTACCTGCATGATCAAGGTCAAGGCGTGCCGCAGGACCCTCAGAAGGCGAAGGAATGGTACGAAAAGGCGGCTGCAGCTGGAAGTGTTGAGGCGCAACAGCGGCTGCAGGCTTTATCAGGCACGCACCCAACTCCCCAGGCCGAATCGCACTAGGGTTCGGCGCTTGCAGCCGGGTTCCGGCTTCGTTGCTGCGGACGCTAATGACGGCAGGGCGTGACAAGCGAAGTCCGCCTCTCGATCACATCTCCTGGGCGACATCGGCTTCCGTTGGTCTTCAATTTTGGTTGCCTGAGAGCAGCTTTTCCCCTATCCTGAAGCCCATGGAAGTACATTTCACACCTGAGCAGGAAGCGCAGCTTGTGCAAAAGGCCACTCAAGCCGGGACCGTCCCTGAGCGGTTGGTGACCAATGTTGTTGCCCGGTATCTCGATGAAGAAACCCGCTTCCTTGCCGCCGTGGAAAGAGGAATGGCGGCAGCCGAGCGCGGCGAGTTTATCGAAGAGGAAGAAATGGACGCCCGCCTTGAAGCCATGTTCAAGGCCTGATGCGCATCCGTTGGACCATCCCTGCCGCCGACGATCTACAGAACATCAAGAACTATCTGCAGCAGAACTACCCGCATTTCGCAGAACCGACCGTGCGCACAATCTACCAGCGTATTCGTTCCTTGAAAACCTCACCTAACCGGGGCAGGCCCGGGCACCGCAGCGGCACAAGAGAACTTGCGATCACGCCCCTCCCCTACGTTGTGGTTTACGCGGTGAAAGCTGAAGCCGTCGAAATCCTGCACATCTACCACGGAGCGCAAGACTGGCGGTGAGCCGGTGCCTGGCAGAGGAATAACTGAAGGTGATCAAATGCGGGGGTTGTTGAAATCGCCGCAGACCCCGTGGCATGGACCAATCTAAGGCCTTGCGGCTGCGAGCGCAGAGCCCCATCCTACCCTCCGCCCGCCGCACGAACATGAATCGATGCCTATTCTCCGATGGGACTCCAGGTTTTGTCGGGATTGAATTCGGTCATCGCCTTCGCCTGCTCAGCAGTGTCCTTACCGAGGTCCTTCTCGTACACGACCCCGCTCTGGTCGACGATTAACGTCATGATGCCGGTGTCACCATACTTCTCCGGATAGGCGACGAATGCGAAGCCCCCAGTCATCTTGCCGTTCACAACGAAATCCTTCGCGCCGCCTTTGGCAGCCGCACCCTGCTTGGTGAGAATGCGATAGAAGTAACCGTGAAACGGCTGCTGCTTGTTCGCCTCCGGGGTGAATCCTTCTGTAGCAGCCGCATACGCTGCCAGCGGTCCAAGCGGGCTCTTAGGCTGTCCCTCCGGCGACTTCCAATACAACCCGTTCTGTTTTCCTTCGTCGCTGACGAACTTCTGGGCGTACTGCTTCACCCCGTCGTGATGTTGCGAAAAGTATTCGGCTTGAGCATCCGCCATGGCGGCAACCACTGCCATCGCGGCCAGTTCGTTATCGCCGATACGCCGTGAAAGAATCTCGTCCTTTCCCGCCGCGGTGTCGAAGTACCATTGCCCTGCGCTGTTCTTCTTAAGCGGAATTGGGAAAGGGTTGTTGTCGGCTCCGACGACGAGCACTTCGCTTCCATCGGTCTGTTGGCGCCAGCGATTCATGGTGGCATAGGCGGCTATGAAATTCTCGAAATTTGTTTTGTCCTGCGCGGTATCTCCGGAGAAGATGATGTCCTGCGATCCCGGACCGAAGACGGCGATCAAGGCGTCGTGATTACCTGCTTTCGCCGCCTCCACCAGCGATTTGGCCGCATCGTCCGGAGACGCAAATGTCTTCTGCGCAGCTTCAGCTGGCTTCTCCGATTTGTTGGATTTGTTGCACGAAGCCAGGGAGACTACCAGGGCGAGGAGTATAAAGACCGCGCAACACCGCAAATTTATGACCTTTACGTGCGACATTCCCGTCCTCCAAACGTTGTCCTTCATGGTTGACCGCTGACTTTCCTGCATATCAGGAGAGGTCTCGTGTGCAAAAGGCATCTCCGGACTCACCTCCGGAAACCACCACCACCGCGGAACCCTCCGCCACCGAAGCTGCGACCGCCGCCGCCCCAACCCCCGCCCCCGCCGCGACTCCCCCAACCGCGAGAGCTTGCCGACCGATCGCCCCAGCCTCCACCGCCAAAGCCGCCGGAGTGATCTCCGAAGCCACTGAAGGCCGTCGACCCACGGCCACTTCCGCTGCCTCCCCATCCGCGTGACGAAGCGGAGGCGTCGCTTCGATCTGCGCTCATGTTCTGCCGGTTCGCATTATTCACGTTAACTGTGTTGCCGCTCACATTCGTGTTGTGGCTGTAATTGTTGGCGTGATAGCCACTGCTGTTGTAACCCTTGTTGTAATTATTGGCGTGGTAGCCGTTGGCGTTGTACCCGTTGTTGTAGTGGTTGGCATTGTCGTAGCCGTTGCCGTAGTAGCCACCATGCCACGCGCTGTTTCCGTAATAGGGATGGCCGCCATAGTACGCACCGCCGTGATACCAGTCGCAGTTCCAACTGCTGTAGCCCCAGCCGCAACAGCCTCCGCTCATCATCGCGCCGACCGCGATTCCCGCCCCGAAGGACAGCAGCCCCGTCGCTACCACGTCGGCGGTGCTATACGTTGGAGCCACATACGCAGGAACCACATACGGCGTGCCGTAAACCACGGTCGGGTTGTATTGCGGAACATAGACAACCTGGGGATTGGCAGGCTGAATCACGATTACCTGCATTCCACCCTGGCTCTGAGTCGTCACAGTTTGCTGCGGCGTGCTCTTCAGATTACCGGCAGTTTCAGCCTGCTTGCGCAATGCCTGGACGGCCGCCATCACCTGCGACGACTGGTTGTGATAGGCCTCGCCCAACTGGGAGGTCCACGAGAGATTTTGCGCCATGTTATTCAGCACCGACGGAAACTGCGTCAGCGCCTTGACGCTCGGGTCCCAAGATTGCCCATTGACGGCCTTCATTAACGCGCTGCCCGTCAAGCTCTTGTTCTCTCCCATCCAGTAGTTGGCAACCGCGATCTGGTCAGGAAAGGTCGCGGCGCTGAGAATCTGGGCGACCAGTGCGTCAGGGTACAGAGCGATGGGCGCGACCAGTGCGTCCAGCTCCTGCTCGGTCAAGGGCGCGCCCTGCCCGCTATACGAGGACGACGTCGGGGCCGGAGCAGCCTGCTGTTCCTGGGCCTGCAGTACGGCGCCCATCTCCGGAACGGCAGCCAAGATCAAAACCACGCTTAGCAGATGGGCCAAGAACTTCTTAGTAAGCTCAATCAATGTCCGTTCCATCCTCAGTTCTCCCTGGATTATTGCGCTGTTGTCTTCCCCAATTGCCGGAACGACCACTAGCAAAAAACCTACATCGACAGCAGCGCTCCTTGCAAGCTGAGACTTGGAGTCATGCAGCAGTACGCGCGAGCTTGGTTTGCAACCAACGATGCACGTCGATGCTCGAAGCTCAAGAGCAACACGGCTCCTCGTTACCCGGTTTTCGGCCAGGGAACGGGTTTGTCACTCCTATCCGCAAACAGCTGACAAGGATAGGGAACCCGGCAGGATAAACTTCCGAAAGCTGGTAGCACGAAATGCAGAAAAGTATTGCGGAGTCCGTTCGGTCCCGAATCCAGCCGCTCAGCGGTCGGCGTGCTCGCACGCCACGTCGAATTCTCGTCGTACTACAGATCGCCTTTCACCTTGTTGTCTTCTGCTCGGTCGCGCGCGCGGACACCGGAATAATCCACGGTCGAATCCTGGATCCCCAGGGCGCCAGCGTCGTAGGGGCCCGGATCAAGCTGTTCAATGCTGCGGGCAGCAAAATTGGCGAAACCACGAGCGTCGCGGACGGGGCATTCCAGTTTGCCGCCATCGACCCGGGGGTTTATCAGATAGCGGCCGAATCCCCGGCGTTTGTCCGGGTTGTGGCCAGCGTCTCCGTCGCTTCCGGCCAGCAGCAGCAGACCACCATACAGTCTGCCCAAGGAATCACTCAGCTATCGGGAACTGTCGTTGAC
>JBKQKT010000130.1:0-3403 GCA_052147365.1 Candidatus Korobacteraceae bacterium
TCTCGCTGTACGAACCTTCCAAGTACGTGTTCCCCACCAATGCCGGGCCACCGTGACCGGGACCGGCGATGTAGAACATGTCCAGGTCATACTTTTTGATTACCCGGTTCAGGTGGACGTAAAAGAAGTTCTGACCCGGTGTTGTACCCCAGTGTCCGACCACCAGTGGCTTCACGTGAGACAGTTTTAACGGCTCCTTCAGCAAAGGATTGTCATAGAGATAGATCTGGCCGACCGACAGATAGTTAGCGGCCCGCCAGTAGGCGTCAATCTTGTGGAGCAATTCTGGGGAGAGAGTTTTTGTTTTCATGGTTTAATTCTCCTTTTTTGAGCCAAGGTCGAGAACACGATAAACCGTCTTGGCTATCATGAGTTCTTCGTCCGTGGGAATGACGCGGACAGCAACCCGACTGGCCGCCGTGGAAATCACGCCCTCATTCGCAGCGTTTCGCTTTTCTTCGAGTTCGATTCCGAAAAATTCCAGCCCTTCGCAAATCCGGGAGCGGACGATGGGAGCGTTCTCTCCGACGCCGCCTGCGAACACCAGCGTGTCCACCCCGCCCAATGCCGCAGCGAATGCGCCGATCCATTTCTTTACCTGGTAACAAAACAATGCGACCGCCTCGGCTGCCCTGACATCGCTGCCCTCGCTCTCAAGTAAGTGACGCATGTCGGAACTGGTTTCGGACACACCGAGTAGCCCGGACCGGAAATTTACCATCTCATTGAATCTTTTTGCATCGAGGCCTTCAGTACGCGCCAGATACCAGATCAGTCCCGGATCAAGGTCCCCGGACCGGGTGCTCATGGGTACACCGGCAGCCGGGGTGAAACTCATGCTTGTGTCCACAGGTTTGCCGTGGCGCACCGCCGCCAAACTTGCTCCATTGCCTAGATGGGTAAGAATTACCCGGCCTAGAGCCGCTCCTGCTCCTGCGACGCGGACCAGCTCTCCCATGAGAAACTCATACAACAACCCGTGAAACCATAGCGCCGGACGCCCTTCGCCGCGTAGTGGCGCGGGATCGGCAACAGTTGGGCCACACGCGGCAGATCCTTATGAAAAGCCGTGTCGAAACAGGCCACTTGTGGCAGTTCAGGAAACCGTCGATGAAACGCTTCGGTCAACTGGATCTCTTCCGGCAGATGCTCCGGATCGAATGGCTTGAGTTGACGCAATTCCTTGACCATTTCCTCTGTGATTAACTGCGGGTCGCTGTACTTCGGACCGCCATGCACTACTCGATGTCCTACAGCGGTCAATCGAGCACGCCCGACGCGTTCCTCAATCCAATCCATTAAAGCGTCCACAGCCACCGTGTGATCCGGCGCCGTCACTAATCGTGAAAAGTTGTCCGCCTGGTTCAAACCTTTCACCTGCAAGGTAGCTTCCGGCAATCCAATCCGGTCTATCCCGCCCTCCAGAATCCGCCGGAGCGAGGCGCCAACCTCGAACAGAGCGAACTTAATGCTCGACGAGCCGCCATTAATTGTCAGGATGCGTGGGTCATCTGATTTCATTGATGATTCCTTCCGTTGGTGAGCAGGACGCCGCCGATATCCAGAAACACGCAGGTGATTGCGATCACTTTCGTCATCGTCTTTTCTCCCGTCGATCGGATCATCGCTGCCACAGGATTCGTGCGTCTTCCAGTGGGATCGCTACTCCGTCGTGGCGCGGTATTACTCGAGCCGTATAGTCCGTTGCCGGGCGGACCGCCGATACAGGCGCGGTGTAAACGTAGCCGCCCGACGCGTCGGCCAGTTGGCTAACGCGTTTCATCTCCTGTCGTACCGTATCGCCATCGTTAATGGGTTTGGCGTAAAGCTCCAGCCTCACGGCATCTGGATCAATGTCCCCAAGATAGACGTGAACTTCAAATACGTGCTGTGTTCCGTCAGTCTCAATCTTCACTTCGCCGAAGCGCAGCATGGCCCATTTCTGTTCCAAGGCGTGCCGCCAATCGACCATTTGCGTACCAATTACGGCTTTATTGGCAGCCCGCTGACGGTAGGCTGCGGCAACAGGAATGTAGTGTTCTTCTGTGTATTCGCGTACAGCGCGGTTGGCGGAGAATCGGGATGTCAGCCGGGCCATGCTTTCCCGCATCCGCTTGACCCATGCGGTGGGAGTGCCGTTCTCGTCTCGGGTATAAAACTCCGGGATAACCTCTCGCTCGAGCAGATCGTAGAGAGCGTCCGCTTCGACAGCATCCCAACCGGGATCGTCACCATGATCCTGGCCGTCCCCCAACGCCCACCCGACTTCAGGAGTGTATGCTTCCGCCCACCAGCCGTCCAATTCCGAGAGATTGACGCCCCCATTGACGAGTACCTTCATGCCGCTCGTTCCGCATGCTTCCCAGGGTCGCCGTGGCGTGTTGACCCAGACGTCCACCCCTTGTACGAGGCGCTCCGTTAACAGCATGTCGTAGTCACTGAGGAAGATCACGTGGGGGCGAGCCTCGGGCCGCCGGATGAAATTTATCCATTCATGGATCAATGCCTGCCCCTCCTGGTCTGCTGGATGGGCTTTGCCGGCGATGATGAGTTGCGCCGGGCGCTGGGGATTGGTCAACAGACGAAGTAGTCGCTCTGGGTCATGCAGCAACAGGTTCGGCCTCTTGTAGGTCGCGAAACGGCGCGCAAAGCCCAGTGTCAATGCATTGGGATCCAATAAATGTTTCGCCCCCTCAACCACTTCGTGAGACTCCCCGGAGGCGGCCAGTTGCCGGGACAATCGTTCTCGGGCGTATTCAACAAGAGACTTGGTGGCGGCTGTGCGGAATTGCCAGAGCGTGGCGTTGGAGATGACGCGAATGTCCTGCTCCAGGGTTTCCGTCGGCCCTAACCAGCGATCTTTGCAGCAGGCTTTCGTCCAGAGATCGTCCGCCTCGGCTGAGTCCCAGGTCGGCATGTGAACTCCATTGGTGACGTGCCCGACTGGGATCTCGTCTGTAGGCCATTTCGGAAATAGAGGCTCAAAGAGATTCCGGCTGACCTTCCCATGCAATTGACTTACGCCATTTATCGCCCCGCTCCCCCGGATCGCCAGATAGGCCATGTTGAAACTCTCCGACACGTCGTTCGGGTCTCGGCGGCCAAGGGCCAGCAAATCATGGAGCGATATGCCGAGCTTCTGCTCCGCATAACCACCTAGGTATTGCTCGATGAGGGCCGGAGCGAAACGGTCAAAGCCTGCGGCCACTGCCGTGTGGGTCGTGAAAAGGTTCTCCGCTCGCGTGACGGCCAGTCCGACTTCGAAGGGCTGCGCGGTCTCTTGCATGAAACTGCGGGCACGTTCCAACACGGCAAAGGCCGCAGGCTTTGACCGTTTCGCTCCGGCCCTCATCGAGCAATACCTAGGTGGTTATGCGGAGCAGAAGCTCGGCATATCGCTCCA
>JBKQKT010000131.1:0-4976 GCA_052147365.1 Candidatus Korobacteraceae bacterium
CTGACACATCAGCGATCAACAATCCGACCTGGTGGTCACCAGCGATGATGTAGTCGTAGAAATCGCCTGCCACCGAAGTCATGGGCAGATATCGGGCGGCTACCCGGAAGTTTGTTGAGGCGGGAAATTCTCTTGGCAGAATTGATAACTGAATACGACAGGCTACTTCCAATTCCTTTTGAATTTCCTTCAATTCCCGATCTCGTCGCAGAGTGCTACGTGCAGCAACATAGCCCAAAGTGCTGAGAAACGCGGCAAATCCGAAGGGCTCGAGTAGGGGCAAGGAAGTGGAGATAAATCCCGCTATATTTTGCCAAACCACGAAAGCCACGAAGATCAGCAAACCCCACCGGATCACGACAAAATCGGCAGCATCAGTGGCACTGCTCTCGGCAGAACCGTTCGCCATGAACCGAATTACAAAGAACCCTGACGCCGTTATCACGGCGAGGCTGTTAATTCGCTCATAAAGGCCGGAATCGCCGACGAGGAGGGTGGCCGCTGCCAGTACACAACCGAAAGCAACCATCGCGTATCCAACCGCCCGCTCGAATCGTCTGGGCAGACCCAAAGAGATAAAAAACAGAAATGCCGGAATCAGGATGATGTAGTTGACGGCTGCATGCAGGCGGGCGTAGAGGGTCGAGCCCCGCAGCGTCATCGCAAGCAGGGGTGACCAAATCCAGAGGCGAAGCCCGTACAAGGCGGCAAACAATGCGAAGCAGATGAGGAGTGAGTCGCGCTGGCGTCGGAGAACGGCAAAGGCAGCGGTCACCATGCCGACAGCGGCGAAGGCCGCACCCAAAAATAGATACGGGGCGTCATGCCGGAATGCGCTCAAGACCTCCGCAGCACTCATCTCAGATGCTCCACCACCCGGTCAGATACCATTCCGGTACGCTCCCTACTTACGCACAGCGCCTGATTTCAGATTTTTGACCAGCATCGCAAAAGTACAGTAGCTCACCGCATCGATCGGCCAGCATGACCTCGCCGGGAGTAGGAGCTTCTGGTGGCCTGATTTGCCCATTCCCATTCTGCAAGCCAGTTTCTGCAGCATCTCCCTTCACATTGGAATTCCGACATTCTGCCACCGCATTGTGGGCAGACCAAATTGATGATTGACGAGATGATGCTCGTGTTCGACTCGCCCGGTAGTATGTCAAGGGTTCTCATAATCGCCCTCCTATTCAGAGATCCGACAAATGCGCGAGGGGGCAGACGCGGGCCATAAACAACGGAAATGTGCCGCGGGTCTTCTACGCTCTCGGGCGCTCCGAACTGGTTGGCTGCGGAGTCCATCTCGGCAATTGCCTGCCGCCTCGCTACAAGATGAGAATGCACGCACAATGCCAATGTCGAACAACGAATAAGAGCCGCGAACGAAGCTGTTCCTGAGTGCGTACGTATGTCGAATGTCACAACTATTGCCCTGCATTAGGCATGGATGCCCGGATGTGGGCGCAACTTGAGCGTCGAGCGGCGACCCCAAAAAAGAAATGCCTTGCAAAGACATGTAAAGCCAACTCGCCAGGACTCTATCTAGCGCTTCGAGCATTGGCATGTCGATTGCGTTCTCACACGGATGTAAGAACAAGCTCCTGGGTTTGGTTAACAGTCATTCCTGGTCCGGATTGCTGGACTAGCAGGAGCGTGAGGAGTGAAGGATGCAGAGGCTAATCGTCATAGTCACCTTGTGTTTACTGGCGTTGGCGGCTCTTGGCCAGTCTACATCGAAGTATCAACTAGCCATGATTACTGAGGTCAAGCCGCGTCAAGCTACAGGAGACGGTACATCTGATACCGCCCTCTATGACGTTTCCGTCAAAGTGGGCGACACAATTTACGTGGTCTTGTACATGCAACCGCTGGGGGAAATCCCCGCGAAGTACGAAACGGGGCACGAACTGCTGGTACTGGTCGGAAAGAACACAATTGCCTACAACGACGTGCTGGGCCGGTCACATCAGGTGTTGATAGAAAGCCAGAAACCCGTTACCGATCGTAAGCAATCGAAATAGCTCGAGTTAGTCTGCGGCAGAATAATGCTCGAGGAGTTATCGGAGAAGTTATCTGTCGACCAGCGATGCGAGTCGACTTGGAGGAAAAATGTATTGTTTGTTTGTTCGAGGAAACGACAAGAGCGGCTGCTTCGGCAGACACGCACTCATTGGTCTCTGGGCATTCCTGTTGTGCTCGTGCGTTGGCGCATTGGCCCAGAGCGCCCCTGCCCCACTGAACGCGCCGTTCAGCATTCAGGCTACTCATATTCTGGGCTTGCCCAACATAAAGAACAACTGCCAAGGAATGCTATCCATTCAAAACGATACGTTGCGATTTCAGAAAGATGGCGATCCCGACGCAGAAGTGAACACTGCTTCTGTCCGCGCTCTTTTTCTCGGTGAGGAGAGCAAGCAGGTCGGCGGAGTGCCAATGAAGCTAGGCAAGGCGGCCGCTCCGTATGGAGGTGGACGAGTCGTTAGTCTCTTTGCTCACAAAAAATATGACACGCTGACCTTGGAGTATGTTGACAGTAATGGCGGGGTCCATGGCGCGATCTTCCAACTGAAGAAAGGACAAGGTGAACTCGTGAAGAAAGAACTCGTGGCTCGGGGCGTATCTTCCAGTCCTGGCGAAGACCAATCAACAAAGCAAAGCACCTCGGAGGTCACGTATGAAAACAAGTAAACCGAATTCATGGACCTTCTTCGTGGCGGCCCTCGTCGCAATTGCAGTTGCATTTTCGGGACGGCTGACTGCCGAAACGGCTGCGGCGAAGTCCTTCGATGGAAGCAGTGGTTCTGGCATTCAATGGAGCGTGCAAGTCGAGCGGATTGATCCCGGAACCCTGGACCTCGCGCATTCCTTCCAAGTCGCGATCTACGAGGACCTCTTGGAAGAGCTAAATAAGACGAAGGGATTCAAGTACGTAGTCCGCGAAGGCGACAGCAAGGCGAGTGAGATTCCGGACCTGCTGATCTTGAAAACAATGGTCGTGAAGTACACGCCTGGGAGCGAAACGCGTCGTGCGGTGACCACTGTGAGCGGCGCGACAAAGTTAACGGTGCGGAGTCAACTCGTTACACGCGAGGGCAAAATTGTGCTGGAGCGCACGGTGAACGGGAATGTTCGCTTCTTCGGCAGCAATTTGCGCGCTACCCACAATTTGGCCCGCAATATCGCCAAAGCGATCAAGCAGTCAGACGTGGCTGTCCAGGCATTGCACCGTGATGGTCAGCAGCCAACGTTGAACGCAGATGGCGCGCAATAGTCAGGCGAGCCCGTTATGATGTGCAGTCGCCAGCGGGGGCGCCCATGAAAATTCGACCGTTTCTTGCTGCAATGGCGATTCTGGGCATGGTGTTGCACGCTGCCGCAGCCCAAGCGAAGAACAAGACGACCCAGGTAGATGCGCCTCCGCTGGAGCGAGTTCTCTCCGGCACAAGCATGCAGTCTAACGCGGTTCTAACCGATGTGATTGCGCGCAAGCCCGAAATACCACTGGGGCCGCAAGACATTCTCAAATCGTACGAAATCGCCATGAGCTTAGTGGTGGAAAAGACATCGACCGATTTTTCAGTAATCGTGCAGGCGCGACAAACAAATCAAATTAACGGCGAACAGGCGGAATATCTTTTGCTGCAGAGCTACCAAATGGCCGTTATGCAGTATGAGGTGCTTGGCGCGCTCCATAATGTTCTGAAACATGATATCGAGGAAGCTGCAGGGCAGCAGGCAACGCAGTCGCTGAAAACGACTAGCTCCGATACGGTCTTAGTGGTTCCTTTTCCGGACTCCGGCGCTGCATCCAGATGACATCGAAAATTCATCCTCATAGGGGTCGTATAGAACTTCACTTGCTTCTGTGGGGACAAGGAGCGCAAACATAGCATGCGATACCCGGAGAAATTACATGAGGGCGGCGCCTTCGAGTCGGCGCAGCCGCAGCCTTCACTTGCGGATCTGCTCTGTGTTCTGTCGCATTGCTTACCGTCTCTCTATCGACGCGCGTATAGACTTTTGGGCAACGAAGCAGATGCTGAGGATGCGGTGCAGGATGCGCTATTGGCAGCTTACAAGCATCTGGAGGAATTCAGAGGCGACGCGCAACTTTCGACGTGGCTGACCACGATTGTTATCAATTGCGCAAGAATGCATTTGCGCAAGCGGTCACGCCATATCCATGTATCTCTCGATTCACGAATTGGAGAAGACCAGGAGTATCCGCTGTCCGACACTTTGGTGGATTACCGGCCCAATCCCGAAGATGAGTGCCACAAGGCCTGGGCGAATGCGCGCTTAAAAGAGTCAGCAGCAAGACTATCGCCGACTTTACGAAAAGCGTTTCACCTGCGGTATGTGGATCATCTTTCAGTCTGCGAAACGGCTCGGGTTCTAGGAGTTCCCATCGGAACGGTGAAAGCACAGACTGCTAGGGCACGAGCTAAAGTGGTGAAGTCGATTCGAGGCCTCCTCCACACGGGATCTCGTTCCGGTAGAAGCCTCCAGTAGTACACGCAGCCCATACCCTCGCTCAAGAGAGCAGGCTGAGCTTACCCGCGATGCCCATGGTCTCTCGACGGTAAGAAGCAACACGCGGCTCCCTGACCCCATAGGGTCAAGATCCAAGCACGCCGTCCTCATCTGCCCGTATTAGGGCGCGAATGCCCTGATAGGGTCCCCATCGTTCGTATCAGTATCCCTCTCCAGCGCAAGTCCTTGAGTTTCCTTCGTTTATCTCTGGGCGAAACTGGCCATGCTCTTGCCAATAACATCTTCGGTTGATCTTGGCGATTCCGTCAGGGACTGCGAATTACGCCGGGGAGGAACCGTTGCCATTACTCGCTGACAGAAAGCGCGTCGAAAAGCTGGAAATCGATATCGTTGACACCGCGAATGGCGCTCTGGTGTCTTTGAAGGGCCGCGTTGATATCAATTCCTCTCCAGCCGTGCGCGACAAACTTATCGCCCTGTTG
>JBKQKT010000132.1:0-3393 GCA_052147365.1 Candidatus Korobacteraceae bacterium
ATCGTGACCGGGAACGTACGTACGTCGAACCGGCGCTTCCGCAGGATGGGGCATGCCAGGATGGCAACGCTATTCCTGCTTACCGCCATGAATTCGTGGAACGAGCCATATTTCTTAAGAGATCACAGTTACTGGCAGTGAACAGCCGCCCAGAAAAATGATCGCGAAACAGCCGCTCGTAACCGGCTTCCAGCAGAAGAATGCCGAACTCTATCCCGGGCGCCGCGGACGAAAGGCGTAGAAATACCACTTCAGATACTGCGGCAGCCAGGCCCAGACACGGAAGCGCGACTCGCCCTGCGTGCGATTACGCCAGGTGGTTGGAATCTCGGTGATGGCGTGTCCGCCGAGAAATGCTTTCACGGTGAGTTCGAGATTAAGCTCGAAGCCCGCTTTGCTCTCGATTGTAAAGCTCTTCAGCATCTGGCTGTCGTAGAGCTTGAAGGCGTTGGTGGCGTCGTGGGTGGGAATGCGGCGAAACCAGTGCAGGGTAACGCCCGCACCGCGTGACATCAAGCCCTTGAGCGGAGGCGCGTCCAGCAGCTGCCCGCCGGGCATGTAGCGACTGCCCACCACCACTTTGTAGCCTTGCCGGTAGCGATCCAGCATGGTGTCCACTTGCGAGAGGTCATCGGAGAGATCGGCCATTACCACCAGCACCGGCCCGTGCTCCACCTTGTTGAACCCGGTGCGGATGGCGCCGACCACGCCCCGTCCTACATCGTTCTTTACCAGAACCAGCCGGCGCTCGCCGGAAG
Source organism: Candidatus Korobacteraceae bacterium (assembly GCA_052147365.1). Lineage (GTDB taxonomy): Bacteria > Acidobacteriota > Terriglobia > Terriglobales > Acidobacteriaceae > Bog-257. The sequence goes on from JBKQKT010000132.1 coordinate 759, forward strand.
AGATGATCTGCTGCACGACGGGGACAGTGTTATCTTCATCGAAGTCGTAAACCACCAGAGCGCGAAAAGGAGAGTGGATTAGCGAGCTGACAGCCTCCCAGAGAGCTGGGAAGTTTGCGCCCTCGTTATAAACAGGAATGACCAGGGTGAGTTCGGGTTGAGAAGACGCTTCCGATACCGCTTTCATAAGTAAAAGCAGATCCCTCGGCTCGCTTCGCTCGCTCGGGATGACAAGTTGTGAGGGTCAGGCAGCCCTCGACTCGCCCCGCTCGACCACCCCATCACGCGCAAGACCGGCGCGTGTGGGGACCCCGGCGCTCGGGATGACAACGTCAGATTTGACCCACTTCGATTTGCTCCGCCACCCAGGGGATCACCTCATCCAGGATTTGGGTCAAGGTGGTGCGGGCCTCGAATCCGAGGATCTTTGTCGCCTTGCTAACGTCGGGCGAGCGCTCCTGCACGTCGTACTCGAACGGTGGATCGGAGACATAGCGGAACGGCTTGCTGTCGCCATGCACCTTGCGCCAGATAAGCTCGGCTAGTTCAAGCACCGTGGTGCGCGTCGGCGTGGATAAATTGAAGTCCTGGTTGAGAGCCGCGGGATGCTCGATGCAGATCCGGATTCCCTTGGCCAGGTCGCCGCCGTAGGTGTAATGGCGCACCTGATTGCCGGCGCCAAGGATGTGCAGCGGATCCTGTCCCTTGAGCACCTTCTGGGCGAGATCGGGGACGACGTGTGACATCGCCAGCTTCACGGTTCCGCTATAGATGTCATGATCGTGCAGGGCCCGTCTTTCTCCTACGCCGACGCAGTTAAACGGCCGCACGATGGTGTACGGCAGTTTGTACTGTTCCCAAGCACCCTTCACGAAGTACTCGGTCGCAAGCTTCTGGAAGCCGTAGGTCGAACGCGGCGGCGGACAGCGCTGCTCCGCGCCTTCGGGAGTCGGGTATTCCGTGGTGCTCTCAAACACCATGCTGGACGACATCACCGTGATCTTCTGCAGTTGCTGATGCTTGTGGGCGTAAAGCGCGGCATCGAAAGCAGCCGCAATGATGCGCTCATTTTCTGCCAGCAGGTCGTAAGCGAACTCGTGGAAGTAGCTGATGCCGCCAATCATGGCGGCGCAGGCGACGAAGTGATCGCAGCCGGAAAGCAGTTCCTTCAGCAGGTCGACGTTCTTGCAGTCAGCTTCGACGAATTTATAGCGCGGGTGCTTGTCGTAGGATTTTTCCACCCGGCCGTACTTGCTGAAGTTGTCGAGGCCTGTGACGTCGTAACCAGCCTGGAGAAGTTCTTCGATCAGATAACCGCAGATAAAACCGGCAGAACCCGTTACCAGTACCTTCATGAATGCTTCGCTCCTGCCGCAACGGCCACCGCGGGCGGCACAGATTCGCGACGGCGCTCCGGCCAAAAGTTCCAGATGTCAATGACGACCTTGCCGGGCGCGAAGACTAAGTCGTGATAAGCCGAGTGAGGCGCTCCCAGCACGATGATGTCGGCCCTGCGTATGGCTTCGTCGAGCGGAAGGAAGCTCGGATCAAGCACGAAGGGATCGGTGCACAGGACTTCCTTCGATTCCACCTCCAGCAACTTCTTCAGCTTGTAGGACAGACTGTCGCGAATGTCGTCGGACTCTCCCTTAAACGCCATACCGAGAATCGCAACCCTCTTGTTGGATAGGTCCATCTGGCGCAACTGCGTGATGATGAAGTTCGGCAGTCCCTCGTTCACCAGCATGGCAGCGTGGCCGAGGAAGAAGTTGTTGCCCGAAAATGCCGACAACTGCAGGGTGTCCTTCAGCAGACAGGGCCCGGCAGCGAAGCCGGCGCGCGCGAAACTGCGCATCCGGGGATACTCGCGCGTGACCGCGTCATGAATGCGATAGAAATCCAGACCATAAGTCTCGGCCAGCATGTAGAACTGGTTGGAAATGGCGAAGTTCAGATATCGCCAACTGTTGGTGAACAACTTGGCTAGCTCCGCTTCCAGCGGTTCTAATTCGATGACCGTAGGTGCGATGGTCAGGAACAGATCGCGCGCGCGCCGCACTGCCGCAGGCTCGAAGCCGGAGACGATCTGCGGTAACTTGACCAACTCCTCCATGGCATTGCCCTCGGCAATGCGCTCCGGACAGAAGGCGAGGTCAATATCGCGGCCCAGCGCTTGGATCCGCCGGTACACCAGCTTGGTGACGCCGGGGCTGACGGTGCTCCGCAGCACCAGCAAAGTGCCGTCCTGGATGTACTGGAGGATGTTGTCCAGGCTGCGATAGAGCTCGTGGACGGTGGGATTCAGGTGGCGATCCACAGGAGTGCCGACGACGGTAACCACGATGTTTGCAGAGCGCAGGCAGTCGGGATCGGTGGTGGCATGCAGGGTCTTTCCCAGAACCTGCTTGAGGACGGGTTCAGCGCCATCCTCGCGGAACGGCATGACGCCGGAATTGATGGTTTTGACCTTCGCCGCATCAATATCCAGCAGAGAAACAGACAAGCCACGACTTGCCAGGACGATGCCCAGGGGCAGTCCGACGTGGCCACAACCGCCTACTACGACAACATTTTCCGGAGTTGCCAAAGGAGTTTCCTCTCGCGGGAATTAAGGGTCATTCTACACGCTGGCTAG
>JBKQKT010000133.1:0-9016 GCA_052147365.1 Candidatus Korobacteraceae bacterium
GCGTTATTTACTCGCCTCGACCAACGACTGTCGTACGCGCGGCCTACGGCATCTTCTACGTGGCTGGGGCAAGCCAGATTTCGAATTACCTGAACTTCGCGCAAATCGGCGCCAGCGCTTACACCATCGATAACGCGACGCTGGGCGCGCCTCCGGACACACCCGTAATGACCTTGGAGAGTACCTTCCCGCCGCCCGCGACGGCGCCCGTTGGTTCGTTTCCTGTATCCACGGGGGTAGGACAAGGCTATGTGGGGGAATCTGCCTTGACCCCTATAACTTATCTGGACCAGAAGTCCACTCCGCTACCCTACTATCAGCGGATGATGCTCGACGTGCAGCAGTCACTGGGGGGGCACGACACGGTTACGGTAGGTTATGCTGGAGTCCAAGGGCGTAGGGGGCTCAATCAGGTCGATCTAAATCTGCCTGCATATCAAACGGGGTGGATCTATGGAGGAGGCCAATACGATCCTACCTTCAATGCGGCTCGCCCAAACAGCGTGGGGCGATTCTCCGATATCAATGTATATCGGAACAATATCAACTCCCACTATAACGCTCTGATCGTTCAATATGAGCATCGCTTTCATCGGAACTTCCAGATTGCGAGTAATTACACCTGGAGCAAAAACATTTCGGACTATCCCATTGTCAATACTCTTGCCGCGAACGGGACACCGGGTGGGGGAATCTCTGGGTTCGTGTATCCGAATTTGAGGAGCGAGGGCCAGAGCACCCAATCCCATCCTCACCGCTTTGTATTCAGCAGCATTTGGGAACCTAAGTACGGCAGCACGTGGAGAGCATGGTCTAGGTTGCCGCTTACCGGCTGGAGGCTAAGTGGCATCGTGACTATGGAGTCTGGTGACAGCCTCACGGTAACGAACGGCGGACCGGGAACACCGTGCCCGGCCACGGATGCAGGCACCTCGACCTGTCCCACCGGATATGGATCCAGTGCACAAGATGGTGCCGGCTTCGACGAGTTAAATGTTACGGGGAATCCCAACATCGGCCATTTCAAGAAGACTGCTCTTCAGCAGTTCAACACTACGGTGTTCTCGGTTCCTGCAATGAATGTGCGTGGAAACTCAGGCTTCGGTACTGTGAGAGGTCCAGGGCAGAATAATGTAGACCTTTCGCTCGCTAAGACATTCCCAATCGAGAGGGGCCTGCATTTTGAATTTCGGGCTGACTTCTTCAACGCTTTCAATCACTCTCAGTGGACGAGCGTGAACACAACATATCCAAACGGGAGCACGCAGTTTCCGTTTGGCTCAGTGAGCTCCGCGAGGGAAGGACGCATCGGGCAGCTAGCCGCGAAGCTGGTGTTTTGATGACCCTCGGCTGGCGGGGGCAGTGCGGGCACAGTCTTATCGATCAAGTTGAACCATCACATGGAGTAAAGGGAAAGAACAAGATGAGTCTTGACGACAAAAACCGGTCGTTGGCCGCATTGGTTATAACCATGATCTTGATTCTGCTGAACTTCGGCGGGCAAGCCAACGGACAAACTGCTCCTGACAACTGGTGGAAAACCTACGGTGGAATGACGCACTTGTTCCCTCAGGACGAAACGGTCGGCAGCCAAAGTTTCGCCCAGATGCAGGCACAGCTACCCGCGCTCTATAACAACGGCATCCGCACAATACTGATTTATGGCCCTTATAGTGCCGGAACCCAGTATGACGGCCTCGATGCCATCGATTGGTTCGCCCCCAGCACCCAGGGCGGCACCATAGCGCAATTTGACAGCCTGGTGAGTGCCGCGCATGCCCAGGGCATGGCAGTGATGGTCTTCATCGCCAATGAATACCTCAACCCAGCGAACACGGTGTTTAGCAGCGCGCAGGGAAACCCCTCGGCCGCTTCCTACGGGTATTTCATTTGGAAGGGAGTCAATCCCGCGCCTTCGCAAACTCCACCGGCTCCTTTCCAATTTTGGTTTGGCAATTGGGACAGCCTAAAAGTTTGGGATGAATGGGGGCCGCCCAGTACTTACGTCACTCAGGATTTACCGGCGTTGAATTTTGCAAGTTCCAGTTTTCAGTCCTGGTGCGCCACCGTTCCGCAGTACTGGATGAGTCAGGGAGTTGACGGGGTGATTTTCGATGCCGTGGAAGGCGATGTCAACCTGGATTGGCCCGCGGTCAGGGCGTGCATGACTGGTCCCGTCAAAGTCGCCGGGGATGGAGAAAACAAGTTTGTTGTACCCGAAGGATCGGCTGGCGCACCCAACAACAATCTTTCACAGGGCGGCTCGACCATCTGGGTGACCTCGGGCAACTTCAATGGGGTTATCGACTATACGATTGCCGGAGATCATGATCCCTTCAAGGCAGCCTTGAACGGCAACCCTACCCCCATAGAAACCGCGCTGGCGAGTTATCGGGATCCGATCGTTGCCGCCGGCGGTGTTACCGTGACTCCAGTTCAATCATTTGCGGACACGGGCATGAGCAGTGCCAAGAAACTCCTGGATGTTGCGCTTACCACCACTATCGGAACCATACCGTGGGTTTCGTATTACTCCTGGACTTCCTACGCTTGGCAGACCGTCCTTCCGGCGCCTTATTCGACGTATTTCTTCGATCTGATGACTGTGCAGGACGATAATCCCGCTTTGGGGCCGGCCGGAGCGCGCAAGCGCGTTCCCACCAACGCCGACACCAAGTACTACGCTTATCTCCGCACCAGCGTGGATGGCACGGAGAATGTGCTTTGCGTGCTGAACTTCCAGAACGCGACGAAGTCGATCACCGTCAATCTCTCCCGGTATAGCTTTCCGGACCAGACACCTCTTATTCTGATGGACACAACCGGCGACATGAATATCAATGGCCCGGCACTATCGGGAACCTCCTACACGGTAAGCCTGCCGGCCTACGGCTTTGCCTTCTACAAGCTGGCAAAGTGAGCTGAAGATAAACAGGAAATGCCTAGAGGCTCTTTCATAAATAGGTTCGGCCTCCAGGGTTGTGATTAAAAGGTTTCAATTGTTGTTTGGAAAGAACGTCGAGATGTTTCTCAGGAGATATATGCGAGCCTCCTTGTTGCGGTTCATTCTCTTTCTACCATTGCTTCCCGTAATCACGCAGGCCTCCTTTGCCCAATTCTCGCAGCGCGGCAATATTAGCGGCGTCGTTACGGAAGCCTCAGGCGCGGTTGTACCGAAAGCGACAGTGAGTCTGCTCGATTTAGGTCGCAATCAAACATCGTCAGCGGTTACAGACGCAAGTGGCCACTACGAATTCGCTCAACTCCTTCCGGGCAACTATCAGGTCTCCATCGAATCGTCGGGATTCAAGAAATCGGTTTCGGACACCTTGGCTGTGGCGCCCCAGTCGAATATCCGATTCGATGTGAAGCTACAGTTGGCATCAATCTCGGAGTCGGTGGTTGTGACTGCTTCCTCTGCCCCGCTTCTCCAGACAGAGTCCGCGGATTTCGATCAAAACATCAGTGAGCAGCAGATTGAAACGGTGCCGATGAACGGTCGCAATTGGACCTCGCTCACGGAGTTGACCCCTGGAGTCAGCACGTCGCCTCGCAACAACATTAATCTGGGTGGCACTTTCGAAGTTGGCGCTTCGTATACATCCGGCGGCGCGGATTACACTGCAGGCGGCAACACGGCAGGTTCCCGCGACAACGGATACTACGTTAATGGGGTCAACGCCAATGAGAACTATGAGAGCGGCAGCAGCTTTCAGCCCTCTTCGGAAGCGATCGGCGAGGTAAAGGTCGGCATTACGGATTTCTCCGCTCAGTACGGCCGTGATTTCACTAACCTGAATGCCACGACAAAAGCGGGAACGAACAGCTTTCACGGCGAACTATATGACTTTTTCGAGAACGATGCTTTGAACGCACTGGTTCCTATCAACAAGGCGCAGGGCTTGTTCACGAAGAGCGCATATCGCTTCAACCAGTATGGCGGTGGACTGGGGGGACCAGTTTACATTCCGAAAGTTTTGAATCTGAAGGATCGCGCTTTCTTCTTTGTCAATTACGAGCGCAACCCACACTCGCTCACCGGGCCAAATAATCTCGCCATCGTTCCGAGCGTCGCCCAGCGTGCCGGCGATTTCGGGGAAGACTGTACGGGCCCGATCAATGCAGGTACTTTCGATGCGACTACGGGTTTATGTTCCAACTCGGCAGGGCAGATCTACAATCCTTATTCTGGGAATCCCGTCCCGTTCAATAATCTTGCTGCTGCCGGGCTATTTGACCCCACCACCGCGAACTCTCAAATCCAGGGCATCATCAACCTGTTTCCACAGCCGAACCTGACACCCACTGTTGACAATAACGGCGCAAATTATCAATATTCGTCGCGGCAAGCAGTGGATCCGTATCACTGGGATAGCCGCTTCGATTACCGTATTTCGCAGAAGGACAGCGTTTTCGTAGCATGGTCGCAGTACGCAGGCACTCCCAACAACTCCGGCGGACTAGTTCCCAGCCTGGTGTCCAATGCAAGTGATAAATCCCACGTGGTCACAATCGATGAAGCGCACGTCTTCAACGCGCACTTGACCAACGAGTTCATCTTTGCGATCGGGAGTGGCGCTCTTCAGACCCTGAGTCCGTCGGAAGTGGCCTTTGCCAACAGTTCTGGCAATCCGTTCAACAAAATCTTTCAGAACACGGGCACCGGCCAGGGTGGCAATACGGGCATTTTGGGCCTGAATATCTACAATTACGGCCCGCTTTTCACGCAACCCAGCGTCGGCTATGAGGAATACTTTCTCGCCTCGAATAACTCGCGGCAATTCTCAGACAACCTGCTTTGGATTCGCGGCCGCCACAGCATGAGTTTCGGATTCAATTACATTCGCAAGGCTGAAAAAGATTTCGATAACGTTCGTTACGTAGCTTTCGGCTGTGCACCTACTCCGTACGCATATTGTGGCGGTGGGCCGCAGATCTTCACGTCGAATGCGGGCGGGGGTGGGGATGCCTTTGCCGATGTTCTACTCGGCCTGCCATCGGTGATTCATCAGCGGTTCGATTACACGTCTGGAGGTCCATTCGCACCGGAGCCAAATGCAGTTAGCCCATACTACGGCTTCTACTTCAACGATACCTTTAAAGCCACGCAGAAGCTCACGGTCTCCTACGGTCTCCGCTACGATTTGCCGATTCCTATCTTCGCCACCAACAAACTGTGCTGCGCGATTTACCAGCCTGCGACCGATACGCTGGCCATCCCCGGAATCGCTCCCGGAATACCTCAGCATTACGCTCCGGCTCCCAAGCACGACTTCGCACCGCGACTAAGCATTGCGTGGCAGGTTCGTCCCAAGTTGGTGGTGCGAGCAGGATATGGCCTGTACTACAACTCAGGCGCGAGCCAAATCTCGAATCTTCTCGGAGGAGCGTTGTATGGCGGCGTCCCCGGAGGCTTCGTAGGCAGCGAGATCGACAATTCCACACCGCAGGATGCCAGCCTCTCTCAAGTGTTTCAGCCCTCTCCCCAAGTTGCCCTCGGAACGTATCCCGTATCAACCGGCCCGGGGGAAGGCCATTACGGCGATGGCGCGTTCCAAACCGTAATGTATGCCGACAAAAAATCCTTCGGCACGCCCTACATTCACCGTTATCTCTTGGACATTCAACAGGAGGTCGCTCGCAATTCTTTGATTTCCCTGACATACATGGGCGCGGAAGGCAGGGATGGTTGGTACATGGCAGACGTAAATGCGGCACCTTATTCGACAACTTGGGCCTCGGGTGACGCCTACAATGCCGCGCGCCCTTTCAATGCCGATGGGTTGGGCAGGTTTGGGGACATTTATGTACAGAGGCCCGGACTGAATAGCAACTACAACGCGGGGATCGTGAAGTTCCAGCGCCAGATGGGACACGGACTGCAGTTGTTGACGCATTACACCTACTCGAAGACCCTCGGTCAACGGGGCATCAACGGTCAAGGCAACTTCGACGTCGGCTACAACTATCCCCAAAGTGTCATCCGGTCGTACGGTGAGGAGACGTTCTCGCATAGGCATAGGTTCTTGCTGCAGACTACCTACGAACCAAAGTATGCGCAGCGGTTGCCGGTTTACTTACGCGCGCCTCTGGGTGACTGGCACATTTCGGCCATTGCCACGCTCGAGTCGGGCGATGCTCTCACCGTTTACAACGGAGCAGGAAATCAGGCAAATGACTTTGCCCCGTACAATGGGCTGGGGAACCTTAACCAGGTTGCGAACCCGAACCTTTCCCGCTCCCAACGTACTTTCTCGCAATACTTCAACACCAATGCATTTGTCGTTCCGCCTAATGGGGTGCAAGGCACCGCCGACCCAGGATCGGTTCGGGGTCCGGGTCAGAACAATTGGGACCTTTCCATAGGGAAAATCATTCCACTGCGGGAAAGCCTCCGTGCGGATATACGCGCAGACTTTTACAATGCCTTCAATCACACACAGTGGAATTCCGTGAGCACTCAGCTGAACGGGTCTACAGGCCCCTTTGGACAAGTGACGGGCAGCCGCGAGGGACGCATAATCCAGCTTGGCGCGAAGATCATGTTCTAGATAGCGTCATAAGGCATACCAACGATTTGCTGCGAAGGTCTGCCATGTAGCCTGAACCGTTTTCTCGAAACCCGAATTTGACTCTTGGAGGGACATGTATCAACCAGAAGCGTACGGAATCGCGTTGTTGTTCATGATCATCAGCATGTTGTGTTGGGGATCGTGGGCGAACACCATGAAACTCACTGCAGGATATGCCTTCCAGCTTTTTTACTGGGACTACGTGATCGGCATTGTTCTGGGCAGCCTGGTTTGGGGTTTCACGCTGGGGAATTGGGGAGGCGGCGATCTCTCGTTTCTCAGCAATATTAGCCAGGCAGACTCGCGGCATATGCTTTTCGCGATTGCCGGCGGAGCCGTATTCAATGTGGCCAACCTGCTCTTGGTTGCTGCCATTGACATCGCGGGCTTGGCTGTCGCCTTTCCGGTTGGAATCGGCTTGGCACTGGTCGTGGGCGTGCTTTTGAACTACGCAATCTCTCCCAAGGGCCATCCCGGACTGCTCTTCGGCGGCATGGCGCTCGTGGTTCTGGCGATCATTCTTGACGCGCTCGCGTATCGCCGAAGAGAAAGCGAACGACGTTCGATCAGTGTGCGTGGAATCTGGATCAGCGTTGCTTGCGGCGTACTCATGGGAATTTTTTATCCGCTCGTGACCAAGGCTGTCACGGGAGAGCATTCCTTGGGTCCCTACTCCGTAGCCTTTTTCTTTGCTTTGGGAGTACTGATTTGTGCAATCCCTGTGAACTACCTGTTCATGAAAAAGCCTCTCACTGGTACACCCCCGGTCAACATGTCGCAATACTTCCAGGGTAGAACGGCTTGGCACTTCTGGGGCGTCCTAGGTGGACTCATCTGGTGTACGGGAACCGTGTTCAATTTTGTAGCGTCGCACGCTCAAGTAATCGGTCCGGCGGTCTCCTACGCCATCGGCCAAGGTGCAACGATGGTATCCGCTGTCTGGGGCGTCTTCATCTGGAAAGAATTTGCGAGCGCTCCGACGACCTCTCGCAAACTGATTCCAGCTATGTTCATCTTCTTTCTGCTTGGGCTGGGATCGATCGCGATCGCACCCATGGTGAAGTAGTCGAAATCGAACTGTTATGCAGAAACCCATCGTTGTCGTTGGCAGCATCAATCTCGACTTAGTAGTCGGAGCTGATCGTATCCCCCAGGTGGGTGAGACGATCATCGGCAACAGCTTTAACACTTTTTATGGGGGAAAGGGGGCAAATCAGGCAGTCGCAGCAGCGAAACTCGGGTATCCCGTTTCGATGGTGGGAAATGTTGGGAGCGACGCCTTCGGAACGCAGTTGCGCAATGGCCTGAAAGACGCCGGCGTGGACACAGCATACTTGAGCACCGTTGAAGGGCCTTCTGGCGTTGCATTGATCACGACCGCACGACGAGGTGAGAACAATATCGTGGTAGTGCCCGGCGCCAATGGCCAACTCACGCCGAAACTGCTGGAAACGGCGGCAACGATCCTGGAACGCGCGGGATTTTTCTTAGCGCAGCTTGAGATCCCCTTAGAGACCGTTGAGTACCTGGCCCAGTTTGCTGAGCAGCACGATATCCCGCTAATGCTCGACCCGGCTCCGGCTCGAGAGCTTCCAATCGCCCTGCTCCGCAGGATCACATGGATTACCCCGAATGAAACTGAAACCCAAGAGCTGCTTAAGACCAATGTTGAGAATGGCGACCAAGGCTGCTATGCGGCTGCCGAACGCCTCCTGGATTGCGGTGTCAAGAACGTATTGTTGAAACTGGGATCGCGCGGTTGCCTCATCGCGCAAGGAACTTTAGCGAAAGAACGCATCCCCGCGTTTTCCGTGGATGCTGTGGATACGACTGCCGCCGGGGACGCATTCAATGGTGGATTCGTAGTGGGGTTGATGCGGGGCCTAACGGTTACACGCAGCGCCGTTTTTGCTTCCGCCGTTGCCGCAATTTCAGTCACTCGGCCGGGAGCTCAACCTTCAATGCCTACCCTCGACGAAGCGAATCGTTTCCTTGAGCAGCATTCAGTTACAACTTCCCAAGAGCCGTCCCATACAAGGCAGGCCCGATGATGACGCCCACGTCCCAAGCGGATGTTCGAATCTGCGGGGCTCGTATGCACTCACTTAACGGAAGATTACGCACCATTGTTTGGGTTCTGGCGTTGCTCGTTACCTCATCTCTCTCACACTCACAAAGCCAAGCTAGCGGTTCCTCATCGGACTGGAAGGCCATTGTCCAGAGTCGGCTTCCCCTCTATGGCCATAGAAATTGGATCGTAGTCGCAGACTCAGCCTTCCCAGTCTATGCCGCACCCGGAATCGAAACGATTGTCGTTAACGATGATCTGCCATCGGTCCTGAAATATGTGGCCACTGCCATTTCTTCGTCACGCCATGTACGAGCTACGGTCTTTTTGGACCAAGAACTTCAGTTCATTGATGAGCGCGACTACCCGGGAGTGT
>JBKQKT010000134.1:0-4716 GCA_052147365.1 Candidatus Korobacteraceae bacterium
CGCAGCGCTCGCGCCATCCGCCAACCAGACGCTATTGGGATATCTATACACTCGTGCCGGCGTGCTGAAAAGCCTTAGCCAGGAAATGAGTGTTGGGAGCGGGAAAGCCACTGTGTTGGTGCTGGCGCAGTATGACAGCGAGAAGAACGAAACCGTAATTATAGTTACGGGCAATGGGGCACAAAAGCCGGTTACCAAATCAGGGCTCGACCTGCTCCGGCTGAGCACGGAGGCTGGGAAGCTGGTTATTCAATATTAAGAGCTGTTCTGTTAAGAGAGAACTTCGTCAATCACATTTGACCGGCTTGAAACGCGTGGGTAGTTCGGTCAGAAATTGATAGAGGCAGAGCCGTCTCCGATCAAGGTGAACGGCGCCCAATAGACCGGCGAGCTGTTAGCCGACCTTTGAAGATAATCCAGTTTGGCTAGCCGGAGCGCGAAGGCTTTGTCTTGTCCTTGCGCCAGGTGCGAGTAGAAAGCCTTCATCAAAGATTCCGTCGCGGAATCTTCGAAATCCCACAGCGCTGCGACCACACTCTTGGCGCCCGCTAGCAGAAAGGCTTCCGCCAGTCCATCGATTCCCTCTTCGCCTTCCAGCTTTCCGTTCGCCGTATCGCAAGCTGAAAGCGTCACCAAGTCGGCCGATAAGGAAAGCCGAGTGATTTCTTGAAACTCGAGCAGGCCGTCGTCACTGGTATTGGGGTCGCGCCCCAAAACGAGTGCCGCCCTATCAGGGAACTGCGGATCGGACAGTCCGTGAACCGCAAGTGGAGGATTTTGAAATTTCCGAGGGGCTCGGATTTGAACTTCGATTCTGTTGCGTCCGGGCCGAGGAGAGCCAGGCTGCGGTCAGCGTGATTGAGAGATTGTTCGGCCGCTATCACCTCTTGGCGCGACGTTGCTAATGCGGAGCGGTGCAGGCATGAAGTTTTTGCGCAAGCTGGTCATTCAGGCTGAGGCAGCGGACGGGCGAACTTATGGGTAATCCCATTTCGCACAACGGTAAGCTGCGAATGCTTACTCAATCTCCCGCACTGGCTTCTGGAACGAAGCTCCAGCGGCGGTCAGCACCATTAGTCCGCCAGCGAGCAGAAACATGAGCTTCAAGCTCCACGCGACCAAGAATCCCGCAACCGCGAGGGAGATGGGGGTTATTCCGAAGGAAGCAAGCATGAGCACGCTCGCAACTCGCCCGCGCACCGCGACATCGATCCGCTGCATGATCCAGGCGCCGATGTGGATGTTGACCAGTCCCGCCGCTGCGCCCATGATCAGCAGCACGCTGGCGATGCTCCACACTTTCCCCAGCAGGCCGATGGATCCCAAGCAGACACCCTACGCCAGCGACACCAGAAGAATCATCACGCCGCGCCGGCGAATCCTCCAGACACCGGCCAGTAGCGCGCCTAGCAAACTTCCCGCGGCAGCCGCCGAGATCACAATGCCGTACACGGCAGGCGAACCGAATCTCGTCTTCGTCAAGTACGCCAGACCAATCGAGACCGGCCCGGCAATGCAGAAGTTCATGATCGTGACCAGCAGCATCAGCGAGCGCAGCGGCCGATCTTTTCCCACGTAGGTGATTCCCTCCACGATCGAGTGCAACATCGCTTTCCGGGCAGTCTGAGACTTAGGTGGATCCGGCAGCTTCCACAGCGCGCCAACGATAAACAAGAAACTGATCGCATCCACGAAAAAGGCCCACGCCACACCCAGCGTTTTGATCACAAACCCGGCTGGAACGGGACCAACAATGGTGGTCATCTGCGCCGTGCTTTGGCTGACCGACGATGCCGCGACCAGTTGTTCGCGCTTCAACAGCGAGGGCATATAGGCCGTTTGTGCAGGAACGGCAAATGCATCTGCCACGCCAAAAGCAACCGCCAGAGCGTATAGCTCCCAGGTCCGCAAAACGCGCAGCCAGACCAGAACGCCGATCACCGTGACCCAGAGAGTGCGTGCCATCGCCGTGGCCATCATGATCTTGCGCGCGGACATGCGATCGCTGACGGCGCCGCCCATCAGCATGAGCAGAGCACGCGGAATAGCGCCGGCCATCATGATGGCGCCCATGACCACGGCGGAGCCTGTCTGCTGCAAGACAAGCCATGGCAAGGCCACCAAATAGAACTGGTCGCCCAGCAGCGAAATTGTGCCGCCGATCAGCCAGAGGCGATAATTCGGGTTGCGCAGCGGATGCTCGACGGTTGTAATGGGCACATTTGCGGTGGAGACGGTTGCAGCAGCCATAAGAATCCCCTCAATGCGTTGACCGGCGGGGCAAAAGCCCGAAAAAGCAGGTGCCGCCGCGCTTTTGCCATGCCCGATGTAAATGTATATTTACATTTACATTCTTGTCAAGCATTATCTTTTCTGAGGTGGTATAAAGGAAAGCCATGGCCGATCAGACACTCGCTCCCCAACAGGCCCGCAGCCGGGAATCGCTGCGTAAGTTGTTGAAGGCAGCGGCGGAAGTTCTAGGACAGCACGGACTCGAGGGCGCCACCATTCCGCGCATCGCCCGGCACGCGGGATTGACGCCCGGGGCCATTTATCGCCGTTTTCCTGACAAGGACGCGCTGCTCGAAACGGTGATCATCGGCATCTTGAAGCGTCAGGACGAGAGGCTGCGCATGATGCTCACGCCCGCCATGGCGCGCCAGATTCCGCTCGCCGTGCTTGCCGAGCAGCTCATCAACAACATGCTGGTCAGCTACCGCGCCAACGCCGGACTGATGCGTGCCCTCCGCCAGTTCGCGCAGGGCCGCGATCACACGTCCTTTTACAGGAAAGTCACTAAGCTGGAGATGCGCACCTACCAGTACCTGGTCGAGTTGTTCTTAGTACATCGGAATGAGGTCAAGCATCCCGACCCGCAAATGGCGGTGTCATTTGCCCTTGTGCTGCTGACCAGCACTCTGATCGAGCTGATTCTGGTGGATCATGACATGAAGAACTGGCAGGCCGTGATTCCAAAGGATGACCTGTCACTTAAGCGCGAGCTCCTGCGCGCATTTCTGTGCTACTTGGGCGTCGAGCATAAGGGTTGCTGAGCGCTGCACTAATAGGGTCTGTCCTGGCGTCTTAAAGGACACGATTAGAAAGCGAGATTCGTACGCGCCCAGGCGAGGCACTTCAGGTTGTACTCATCTTCGAGTTTGATCTGTGCTTCGGGGCTTAGGCCGGTGATGCGCGGCAGAGGCGCCTTCGGTTTATTCTTGCGCACGAGAGCCAGCGTTTTAGCCAAATCTCGTCCAGGCAGCGAGCTGTAGGAATCGTCAAAGGTGGCCCAGTACTTGGTCGCAAACACTGGGATTTTCAGCGGGTCGCGCGTGATCATCTCCAGCTCGAAGATCATGTTCGGGTCCTTTTGACGCAGGAGCCGCACCATCTCCTTGAGGTCGAGTAATCCATCGCCCATCGGGACCTCGGAGAGCAGAAAGCCGTCCTCATACTCTTCCACCGCCATGTCCTTGATGTGGGTGAAGAAGGCATAGGGCAGAAGCGTCCGAAGGGTGTCCATGGGGTCTTCGCAGAGTGAGATATTGTTGCCGAAATCAAAGCACACCCCAACGTACTCGCTACCCAGGCGCTTCAGCCAGGCGGCCTGCTCGGCGGCCCGGTATCCTTTGTGATTTTCGAGGCCCAGGCGCATCCGGTACTTCCCCAGGACCGGTTCCGCCAGTTCGACCGAAGCCTGGACGCCCTCGAACATCGTCTTCCAGGGACCGAAGCTGTCAAAGTCTTCGTACCGGCGTCCGGTCAGCGCGGCGTGGAACGCGACCGCTCCCGCTTCCTTGTAGGCCTTTACCTGCGTCTCGAATGCATCCAGATCGCTCTTCTGGTGTGGCAATCGCGGATCGCAGATGAGGTACATGTTGTACCCCTCGAGCCGCGCCCGGAACTTCTTGAGCGCATCCGGATCCGTGGACGGAGGGTTCGTCTGCACGCCCGCCAGTCCGAGGTTATGGCAGTGCTCGACGATGTCGAACGGCTGCCCGCCGGCACGGCTCGCCCGGATGCGCAGCATGAACGCGCTCGGCGTTCCGCCCATGCGCGGCGGATTGCCCGGTGCGAGCGCGGCAGTTGAAATCGTGCGGAGCCAAGCGGGTGCTGAGCTGGCGAGCGCCAAGACGTCTCTCCGTGTCATGATTCCCCTCAACTCGGAAAAGTCCCCCGAAGAAGGTGAAACACCCGATGGTGTGTCACCCTGAGCGCAGCGAAGGGTCTCTGCAGTTGTTTTATCCGTGAAACTGCGGGGATGCTTCGCTTCGCTCAGCATGACAGCTCACGCTCGGCGTGTTTCACCTATTTGCGTAACGCGACACTAGACTTACACCAAGCTCTTCAGAACGCCGTCCCAGGGGGCGCGATAAGGTCTGTAGCACATGGCGGCGGCTTCTTTATCGCCGATCACCTGCTCCTTATCCGGATCCCATTGGATGGCGCGCCCGAGCCGCAGGGACATGTTAGCCAGGTTGCAGACCACTGCCACCTTGTGGCCATCTTCCACTTCGCATAGGGGGCGCCTGCGAGTCCGCATGCTGCTCAGCCAGTCGCGTTCGTTCATAGCCATGGTGTCTTCCCCGCCGGTGCCGTAGCGGGCGTCGGACTCGACACCTCCCTTGGAACCCTGAATCCACGGCGTGGGCTTGACGTCGCTACGGACCGGACCGCCGATGGGTTGTCCCATAAAAGGCGGGATGTCGTTGACCG
>JBKQKT010000135.1:0-3786 GCA_052147365.1 Candidatus Korobacteraceae bacterium
CCGGCCGGCGCTGCAGGTGAGGCCTGACAGCTGCCGCCTCCGCCAGTGAATTGAATCGTTGCCAGGAGTTGCTGCTTCAACTGGCTGACGGGCGTCGAATCGTAGTTGCTATCGAGCAGCGCGTAACTGTCCTCTCCGTTCAGGGCCCAGTAGGTCCAGTCGATCCGGGAATTGTTTTGCAGGAAGGTCACGATGCTCTGGAACCACTGACCCTGCGAACCCGGAACATTGCTCTCGATGTCGCTGCTGTTGTTGGTGGTGCCAAACTCTCCCACCCACACGGGAGCGACGCCATTCAGGCTGAGGTAGGCCCAGAACTTTGTCCACACCGCAACCAGGCTGGCATACGTCGTGTTGTTGTTGAACCACTGCTGCTGATAGAGGTTCGGTCCGTAGTCATGGGCGGAATACACCAGCCGGTTACCGGTATTCAGCACCACGGGATAGGACTGCGCGCCTTCTAGGTTGCCGCCCCACCAATCGCAGTCGTTGTTATAGCAATCGGTACCCTCGACGAAAATCAGAAGATTAGGATTGACGGCCAGGACGGCGTTACCGCCCCTTTCGGCAGCCAGCCGCCAATCATACGACGTCAAGCCGCAGCCCCAACAGGAACCGCCGCTCTGATCATTGTGTGGCTCATTCCGCAGGTCCATTCCGATTACCGTGGAATTGTTGAGGTAGCGTCGCGCCAGCGAAGTCCAATCGTTGATCCAGGCACTTTCCGGATACTGCGGCGTGTACCACAGCCCATTGGCCTCGGCGCTATTGCCGGCTTCCGAGCGATGGTTGTCAAGAATGATGTGCAGGCCGATCTGGCCGGCGTAGGCGACAACCTTGTCCATGATTTGGAGCGAGTTCAACCCCTTCAAGTCCGTGTTAATCGGTCCGCTGCTGTTGTAATAGCTTATGTTGTTTGGGACGATGGGCGTCTCTACCATCTGGTTGGAAAATGGAAGGCGAACCACGTTGTATCCGTTGCTCTTGATCGCATTCAGGATGGAGTGGTAGTCTTGGGCCCATAGTCCATGCACGACCTCGTCAGTAGTCTCGAAGCCATACCAATTCACGCCGGCAATGCGAACTACTTTGCCGCTGGAATCCAGGATTTGGCTACCGCTCGTGTGCCAATAGCCGGTTTGTGCGTAAGCAGATTTCGTCGAGAGTCCGACGAGAAGCAACAGTACTCCCCAGACCCCGGGCGAGAAGGCCCGGCGCAAAGTGCTGAACAGCATTCGGTATTCTCCTTTTGGTTGTGCTCAGGCCTGACAACTGCGCTGGCGCAGACTTCCTAGCCTAACTACAGGGTTTTCGTAGATCTTCAGCATTCGTGGGGAGTTCGGTTTCCTGCGGGGCCGTACGGTGCTGTTTCCAAATCCAGATCAGCGCGTCCTTTGGACTGGCTGTTTGACCCAATGCACGCTTATGACCATTGTAGGCATTAACTGTAACAGTCAGATTCGGCTAGCTAGATTGCATTTGAGGAAGCAAACCGCAAGTAATGGAAGCGTGAAGTTTCTACGCGGACTAAGTAAGAATCTCTTAGCATTTTGGTGACGGATTGCCTCTACTAGACAAGAAGCAGGCACGGGATCTTCTCGGAAAATCCTCACCTGCGGAGCATTTTGCCGTGCAGAATGCTTTTCTCCGAATGCAAGCCCATAAGGCGTTTCAGCAACTCGATGAGCCTCTTCGTCGAATGGCTGAAAAAGGTCATGCTACCCCATCAACGCCGTCCGTATTCGTGAAGACAAAATCCAGCGTCCAAATCCCGATTTCGTTATCCTTTTTCATGGCCTGGTAAGCTTCCTGTTCGTTACTAGGAATAACATGCAGAAGGGCGGTACCTTTAATACGTTTGTCGTCTAGATAGTTCCGCCAGCACTCATCTTCTGTTCGCCCACGCACTTTACAACGCATGATCCCCACTTTCTCACTAGCGGCTCATAATATACGAGCGATGTTGCGAACCGGCTAAATTTGGCGTCGATCACGGGAACGGGAGCGGGGTGCTAGGGGGCTCGGGAATCCCGCGCAGACGCTCGGTTCACGTCCTCGCTCTTGCACTCATGCCTGTTGAATTGATCCTGAATGGCGCTTTTCGCGAGCTGACTCTGGCCGCCGGAGAATGTCGCGTTGCAATATTCACAGATGCCGTGCAGCGGATCTTTACACGTGATCGAAAGTTTTCGTTTGGGCATGTTGATTCGCTTTCTGTGCGGCGGCTTAGTTCACGTCCTCACTGGTCGTTCTCCGGTTCAAAGTTGCTGATTTCACGCTTATGGGCATCCGGTTTTCAAAGAGAGGCCGCCCAGAACTTAGCCAGAGCGGCCCCTGTGATGCTTAAATCATCCCCTAAGAAGAGGATTCACTCTGAAGATATTCCGCTACCTCTTGGACCGTCTGGTCAATTTTGCACAAGCTGGATTTCAATCAGAATTGAGCAGCCCGACGATCTTGTACTCGTCACTCTGTTGCAGCACATGCAGCGCCCACGCGCTGTCTTTGCCGCTACTCCACGAAACCAGCGTTGCAACCTGAGATTTCATGCCACCGCACTAATATCAGCGAAACCGGGGTGAAGAAAGGCGGACCGATACTGAACACTGACTCCTCGCGCCTTTCAAGGGCCAGGATCCGGAAACCAAAAACCCGAGAACGTGTCCAAGTAATATGCTCCTCTTGCGGCGACGAAGTATCGTGTTACTCGCGGCGGGTGTGATGATGGCTCTCATCGGCCAGGTGAGCGAGAACATAGCCGGAAGTCCATGCAGCGCATCCCGTTCGCACGTAAGCTCAATAAATGGGTTTCACTTCACGCCCAGGAGCCGGAGTGTTGCGTGTCTCATCGTGTGAGCGATACGTTCGCGGCTGCTACCGGGTGTGGGCAGAAGGAGCCATACCAGCGGCCGAAGCGGAGCGGGCAAATTGTGAGGCTCTGACTCGCCCGGACGGGGAGGAAAGAAGCTACTAAGAGCGCGCGAAGGATTGTCGAGGAACTGGTCGACCATCGATGCGTGATGCACGCAGGAGATCGTGCAGAAAGGAGCACAGCGCTTCACGCTCGAATGCTCTCTCTGCAGATTCGCTTCGTCGTACTTCTCGAGAGGAATCGCCGGAAAGCCACGTTGCTGCGAGCAATAGTGCACGAGTCCATCCTCGCAGATGTAGAGGTAACGGCTGCCGGCCCTGACGTGACCGGCGAATTTTGTACCAGGGAAAATGTTAGAGAGACTGGAACAAGAGGAGCTGAGGCATGGCACGGAAGAAGCACAGTGCGGAGCAGATCGTCGCCGTCCTGCGACAGATCGAAGTCGAATTAGCCAACCATAAGAGCATCGGCCAAGCCTGCAAAGAGGCCGGGATCAATCAACAAACTTACTACCGTTGGCGCAAAGAGTACGGCGGACTGAAACTGGAACAGGCGCGCCGGCTGAAAGAGCTGGAGAAAGAGAACGGCCGCCTACGGCGCCTGGTGACCGAGTTGTCGCTGGAGAAGCAGCCCTGCGCTGGTCTTGTAGCCTGGCCACAATTCGTTGCGAAAAGACTCGATAACGTGGTCGGTTGCGACAGCGATATGCGTGGCGCCACCGCGGATCATGCCCAGCACCGATGCGAGAACACCTCGAACGGCGGCCACCTCCCGGCCTTGCTCATCCCGCGCAGACGGCAACGCATAGTAATGCCGGAACAGTTCGTATGTGCCGTCGACCAGGTGAACGTCCACAGTGCAGCTCCAATCCAACCCTATAAGACTGAGGGCGGTCAATCAACGGCTAGTGCTGG
>JBKQKT010000136.1:0-6492 GCA_052147365.1 Candidatus Korobacteraceae bacterium
CCGAGCGGCTGCATGGACCTCCGCTGCGCGCGGCGCACGCTCTGCACGCCACTATGAAGACTGTAACGAAATTGAATTGCTCGATCGGGATCGGCACTTCACGGCTGATCGCCAAGATCTGCTCCGACCAGGCCAAGCCGAATGGAGTGCTTTGGGTGGTTCCGGGGGCCGAGATTGCATTTCTTGCGCCGCTCGATGTGCGCAAGATTCCAGGCGTGGGTAAGGTGATGGAAAAGCGCCTGCAAGAGCAGGGGATCCGCAAGGTCGGTGAGTTGGCAGAACGCGATGAGCGCTGGCTGGGGCAAAACTTCGGTGCGCTGGGATTGGCGCTCTCGGGCAAAGCGCGCGGCCTCGACGCCGGCGCGTGGTTCGATCGTGATATTGGAGAGGACCTTGGGCCACGCTCCATCAGCCACGAGCACACGTTCTCTCACGACACCGACAACGGCCAAACGCTGGAAGCGACTCTAGCGCGATTGTCGGAGATGGTTTGCCGCCGGTTGCGCGAACAGAATCTGCACGCCCGTACTTTGCAATTGAAGCTGCGCTACTCGGATTTCCAAACCCTCACGCGCGCGAAAACTCTGGAGGAGCCAAGCTCCGTGGATTCGGAGGTGCTGGCAACGATTCGCG
Organism: Candidatus Korobacteraceae bacterium; assembly: GCA_052147365.1. Classification (GTDB taxonomy): domain Bacteria; phylum Acidobacteriota; class Terriglobia; order Terriglobales; family Acidobacteriaceae; genus Bog-257. The sequence goes on from JBKQKT010000136.1 coordinate 634, forward strand.
AACTGTTTCGCACGAACTGGAACGGCGAGGCAGTGCGCTTGCTTGGAGTACATGCCTCGCATTTCGATGACGAAAGCGAGCAACTCCAACTGCTGGGAGGTACGGCGCATGAAAAGTGGAACACGGCGCTGTCGGCTGCCGATCGGCTGCGCGAGAGATTTGGCGAGGGCGCTGTCTCGCTCGCCAGTGGGATGAAGGCGCGCTTCCGGGAGCGCACGCACGAGAATCCAGCGGGCCTGCCGGGGAAGAAGCGGGACGGATGATTGTCAACCCCGCGTCGTCGGGAAAAGCAGTCCCAGCCACTTGGCATGACGGCATTGATTGTTGTTCGCTGCGAACATGGGACGGCGTCACATATCACAGACAGGTGTGACATTCCCGCCTAAGCTGACCTGAGGAGAATGTGGCATGTGCCTGGCTATTCCGGGGAAGATTCTGAGCATCGCAGGTGAGGAGTTTGCGCGTAGCGCGCGAGTGAGCTTCGGTGGAATCGTGCGCGAGGTAAGCCTGGCGTACGTCCCCGAGGCTGAGATTGGAGATTACGTGATTGTGCATGTCGGCTTCGCCATCAGCCTGCTGGACGAAGAAGAGGCGACGCGCACTTTCGAGTATTTGAAGCAGATGGGCGAGCTTGACGAGCTTACGCCTTCAGCAGAGCAATAACGAAATTCAATATGGGCTTGTAGCTGACAACTGGGAACTGACCATCGGCAACTGAACTCAAGCGCCGACCAGTCTTTCGAGCACGGCTTTGTTGCGTACCGTGAGAGTAGAGCCTTTCAGTACGGCGATCTGACGCTTGCGGAAGTCGGCCAGCACGCGGGTGACTGTCTCGCGCGAAGTGCCGATAATCTGCGCGATTTCTTCGTGGGTGAGCGCCAGCTTGACCTTGGGCTCAGCCTGCTGAGCACTGCCCGAGGTCCACTCCAGCAACAGCCGCGCCAGGCGTTCGGGCGCTGAGTGGGACAGGCCGAGACTGCGGATCTGCTGGTAGGCGGTTTGGCAATCCTTGCTCAGGTGTTGCGCCGCCTTCAGGCAAGCGTCGCCGTGAGTCTGCAGAAAATTGAGGAAGTCGTCGCGTTTGACAAAATTCAACTGGCACGGCTGCCCGGTCTCGGCCGTGATTTCATAAGGCGTGCCGGAAACCGTGGCGTGCATGCCCAGAACTTCTCCCGGTTGGGCGATCTTCAAGATGAGAGTTTTGCCTTCGGCGGAAGTGGTGGAAAGCTTGACGCGGCCTTTACATAGCATGTATATGCCACGCGGTGCCTGGCCTTCCACGAAAAGCACAGCGCCCGCCGGATACGAAGCCGTGTACTTGATGTGATCGAAGGCTTCGAGAGAAGCCTTGGGAAGGGAGCAGAAGAAGCTGTCTGTGCGCAGCTTGCAGATTACACAATTCTCGACCAGCTCAAAGCCGTAAGGCGCTCCCAACGTTGTCCTCCGGAATACCCCTTATGCTACCACTTTCGCCAGCATCGGCAAGGAGATTCTCCGTAATTGCGGAATCTCTTCGGACATACCCCTTTGGTAGCACGCGGGGGGCGCAACCGGTGACGCGTCGCGGGCCCCACTGGCGTACCGACGTGACGGACATCACAAGCACACGTATTCCAGGTCACAGACCTTGGCCCGTGCGGCGAAGGAAAATCCCGCCCACAACGGCTCAATCAGGCGGGAGGCGAAGGTCTGAAAACCTTCATTCTGTCGGGCCCTATCGGCGGATCCAGGTTCACGGTAGGGAGGCCGGAACCGAGGTTTCGGCTTGCGAATGCGCACCTTCAGTCTGAAGACTCTGGACCACTCTCCTCTACCCCAATCGCTTCCCGCCAACGGTTGTTGCCCAGTCTGATCATGCCCAGATCAGGCAAGGGTGGTTACGCTCACAGGTTTGTCGGGAGGTCGAGTTGGTGATGGCTAATGAACAATTGGGACAGCCAGCGCACACCTCGCACCATTTCCCAGGTCGTCGACGTGCAATTTTATTGCTCGAAATGAAACTACAGTGGTAACGTTCCTACTCGGTAGGAAGGGAGAAATGAAGATGGCAACAGCAGCAACAGAAAGCACTAAGTCGATTGAGGTTGGTAGCACCGGGTTGAACCGCTGGTGGCGCGTCGTGGGCGGGATGTCCATGAATCTCGCGCTGGGTACCCTGTACGCGTGGAGCGTTTTCGTGGCTCCGTTGGAGAAAGAGTTTCATTGGAAGCGCGCCGATACCTCGACGATCTTCACCATCGCAGTGGTGGTCTTCGCCCTGACGTTTATCGTAGCCGGGCGGCTGCAGGACAAGTTCGGCCCCTTCTGGGTATCTCTCACCGGCGCAATACTGGTGAGTCTGGGCTTCTTTTTGTGTGCGTATACAAGTAGCCTGATGTACCTGTTCATTTGCTTCGGCGTGATCGGCGGATTGGGCAACGGCTTCGGCTACTCCACACCCATTCCGGTCATGTCCAAATGGTTCCCCGACAAGCGCGGTCTCGCAGTAGGACTGGCGGTGGGCGGCTACGGGGCCGGATCCGCCATTTTCGGCCCCTTGTCCGCCAGCTATCTGATCCCCAATTTCGGCTGGCGCACCACCTTCCAAATCTTGGGCGCGATCTTCCTGGTGATGACCATCATTGGCGCATTGCTGCTAAAGAATCCTCCCGCCGGCTACAAGCCCGCGGGCTGGGTGCCCGCCCCGAGCTCGAAAGCTGCGGCAACCACCTATGACTTCTCCCCCGGGGAAACGCTGCGCACCCCTGCCTTCTACTTCATGTGGATTGCGTATGCGTTTGGCTGCACGGCTGGTCTAATGGTCATCAGCCAGTTGGTGCCTTTCGCCAAGAGCGTCGGCATCCCCAGCACCATGTTGGCTTCTCTCGGCCTGGTGGTGGGCGCAGTCGGCAACGCTTCCGGACGTATTCTCTCCGGCTGGATGTCGGATCACCTGGGCCGCATCAATGTGTTGCGTTTGATGATCGGCATCTCCATGGTGGCCATGCCGATCTTGTATGCCGTGGGCGGCAATGTAGCTGGCTTGTTCGTGATGTTGTTCATCGTTTACTGGTGCTATGGCACGCAGTTGTCCGTAAACGGCGCTGCCGCTGCTGATTTCTGGGGCACGAAGAATGCCGGAATTAACTATGGGATGCTGTTTACCGCGTGGGGCGTGGCCGGCCTTCTCGGTGGCCGCATTGGTGGGAAGCTCTTTGACAAGTACCACAACTACCAGATGGCGTTCTATACCGCAGCGGTGCTGGCCGCAGTGGCGCTGTTGGCTGAGTTGCTGGCGCGCCGTCCCAAGCATGTGTGAAGTCGTGGCCGGACGCTAAAACGTCCGGCCAAATTTTTTTAGGGTTGGAAGATAGATTTTTGGCACGCAGCTAGACGTTATTAATAGGCAAGGAGTTTTCATTATGGCTACTGCAACGAAATTATCTGACGCGCCGGACGTGAGTACGGCAACCGTCGATGAGCAAACCGCTCATGTAGTTCCGCACCACCTGATCAGCCCGGTAACGCAAAAGTGGATCGAGGAAGGAAAGCAAGATCCGGAAGGTTTCTGGGGACGCGCGGCGGACCAGTTGCCTTGGTTCCGTAAGTGGGACAAAGTGCTGGAGTGGAATCCGCCCACCTTCAAATGGTACGTTGGCGCACAAACCAATCTGGCCTACAACGCGCTCGATCATCACGTAAAGCGCGGGTGGGGCGGACACACGGCGCTGATTTACATTAACGAGCGTGGTGAGCGGCGCGTCTATACCTATGCCCATTTGCTCCACGAAGTCGAGAAGGTGGCAAAAGCGCTGCGCGGCCTCGGCATCAAGAAGGGCGATCGCCTCACCGTCTATATGCCGACGTCGCCGGAAGCCATCATCCTGATGCTGGCCACGGTGCGCATCGGCGCGATTCATTCGGTGGTCTTTGCCGGGTTTGGCGCGAAGGCTTTGGGCGACCGCATTCAAGCCAGCGGCTCACGGTTGGTCTTCACCGCCGATGTCACTTATCGCAAGGGCAAGGACACCCGCCTGAAAGAAATCGTCGATGACGCCTTGAAGAATGCGGGCGACAAGGTTGAGCACGTCATCGTGCTGAAGCGAACCCCCGGGGAAACTCCGATGCGTCCCGGCCGTGACCTTCTGTGGGAGGAGTTTCTGGAGCACGGCGCAGGGGAAAGCGGCGACTATGTCAGCATGGAAGCCAACGAGCCGGCGTTCATCCTCGCCACATCCGGCACGACTGCGACGCCGAAGCTCGCCGTCCACACTCACGGCGGCTACCAGGTCCACATTCACAGCATGGGACAGTGGCTGTTCGCCTTGAAACCGACCGACGTCTGGTGGTCAACCTCGGACATTGGCTGGATCGTCGGCCATAGCTACATCGTGTACGCACCGTTGATTGCGGGTGCGACCACGATCGCTTTCGAAGGCGCTCTTGACCATCCAACTCCGGAAGGCACGTGGAAAACGCTGATGGAGGAGTATCGCGTCAGCGGCATTTTCACCTCGCCAACTGCAGTGCGACTGCTCATGCGCTACGGCGATGGGCCCTTCGGGAACGTCGATTACAAGTATCTGGAGCGGGTATTTTGCGCGGGCGAAGTTTTGAATGCGCCGGCGTGGGAATGGCTGCAGAAGAAGATATTCAAGAACCAGATTCCCGTGATCGACCACATGTGGCAGACCGAAACCAGTGGCCCGGTTTTCGGCAATCCGTATGGGCTCGGAATGTTGCCCATCAAGCCGGGCTCTGCGACCGTTCCCATGCCAGGCATTGATGCCGAGGTGGTGGCGCTCGACGGTACACCGTGCGGCGTCAATGAAAAGGGCATCATGGTGATCAAGCGGCCCTTCCCGGGATTGACCCCGGAGTTGTGGGGTGAAACAGAACGGTACGGCCGCGATTATTGGCAAATTATTCCCGGTGTCTACTACACCGGCGATTCGGCACAAATCGACGAAGACGGTTATGTGTGGTTTGCCGGGCGCGCCGATGAGATCATCAAGATCGCCGGACATCGCATCGGCACCATCGAGGTGGAAACCGCCCTGCTTGGCCATCCGGCGGTGGCGGAGTCAGGCGTGATTGGCCGGCCCGACGAACTGCGCGGTGAAGTGATCTCAGCGTTTGTCATGCTGAAACAGGGCTTCATCCCTTCGGACAAATTGAAGCAGGAGCTGCTTAACCAGGTGCGCCGCGAACTTGGACCGGTGGCGGTCATTGGCGAATTGAACTTCGTGGACATGCTGCCCAAGACGCGCAGCGGCAAGATTATGCGGCGTGTACTGAAGGCTGTCACCCAGGAGAAGAACCCGGGCGACATCACGACCATCGAGGACGAGGGCTCGGTGGAGGAAGCCAGGCACGCGTGGCATCAGATGAGGGCGGCGCTGGACAAACAGCCAGTATCCGCAGCGCCTTCCAAGGGCAAGTGAAACACCCAGTAATAGAATTTCCGGCCCGTCACCATGGCGGGCCGGGTCATGTAAGCCTCGACCCGTAATATTCCAAAGAGGGGCGAAATGGATTACATCGGCGAGGCAATGCAGTACAGTATTTAACGCAAACAACCATTCAAAGGAGTTACTGACTATGGCTCGACCTCTTCCGAAGCAAAATGCGGTGATTGAGACCAGCGAAGCTCAGATCGCAGTCCACTGGCGGGAGGAAGAATACTATTACCCGACCGCGAAATTTGTCGGCCAGGCGAACCTGACCGATCCCGACATCAACGAACGCTTCAGCGAGAAAAATTTCCCGGAGTGCTTCCGGGAGTATGCCGATTTGTTGGACTGGGACCAGTACTGGCACACCACGCTCGACACCAGCGATCCGCCGTTCTGGAAGTGGTTCGTGGGCGGCAAGATCAAC
>JBKQKT010000137.1:0-4102 GCA_052147365.1 Candidatus Korobacteraceae bacterium
CACTGGAATCCGCTCGGTTTCAACCGGAATGGGAGGATCAAAGCGGCGCAGAACCTGCGCCAGTTCCTGAAAAGTCTTATCCGCGATTGTTTGACCTATAACCGAACCGTCTGGCCGAACCCCGATCAGCACTTGTCCGCCCCGACCGTTCATGAAAGCGCAAAGGGTCTCGCCGGCCCTGGGAAACTGAGCGGAGCTCTGCTTGAATTCAAGCTGTTCGGATTCGCCTCGTCGAACGAGTGTCAGCAGGTCTTGATTTGTCACTGGTGAAATTCTACTAGCCGCGGACATAGCGCTGAGTCTGGAGGCACGCCCGCTCCCTTCGACGCAGGCGTCGATTCGCCAACCCTACTTGAGGCATTGGCGCCTGGTGCCAGCTCACACGCATAGGTCCGCTTGTTAGCAATGAATCATCGAGAAGTGCTGGGCTGATTCCACACGATCAGCCCTTTGGCCACTTGTTTTAAGTTTTGCCCGCATTTTGCCCGCAAATAGCGCCCATTGGGCCGTTTCTGCCGGTTGTGCCGGTTCATAAGTACTGTGCCGTCTGTATTTTGCGGTTTGATAGCTTCCATGGCATGGAAGAGGTCATCGGTTCGATCCCGATCAGGTCCACCAATAAACCCCTTATAAATCAATACCTTAGCGGAAGCTCGCTACCTCCCCTCCGAAGCATTTGGTGTCATTTGGTGTCAAACCTTCAAAGACACCATCAGACATCGCGCTCTTGCTTGGCCGCTTCCCGATAAAAACAGCGGTCGCTGACTTCTTTTTCGGCGCAGTTCGAGAAGTTTTCTCAGGCCCCGATTTCCTCAACTCCCGATTGATCGAGTTCACTGTTGCCTGAACGCTCTCGGGAATCTCCTGCATATAGACATCCGTCGTGGTTGCCGTTCGCGAGTGCCGGAGAACACCCTGAAGGTCTCTTCGAAGTCGTGACGATGCGGCCCCGGCCCGCCACCAGGCGGCACATGCATGTCGATCACGCAGAAGCGGCCGTTGGTATCTTTACCGGCGACGGTGATCGTATACGTATTTCCTACAAGACCAATATGCTGTGCAGTTGGACTGTCTAACTGGGCAAATGCCAGCGCGCGGCTAAGATCATCGGCAGGCAGTGGAGCGTACGTGGTTGCTATCTCTGACATGGGATTGTCCTCCTTGTGGTTCGATTGTCCTGCAGACGCATCGTGCCCGCAAGGACGTTGGTTACAAAATGCCCACGATGAGCAACACGAACGCTGTCGTGAGCACGACAACGCGCCAGCGGTGAAGCAGGTCCCATCGGCTCCGGTAACGCTTCCAATCGGCAGGCGGCGTGGACGTCGCCCACGATGCAATTCGGGTGTTGATCGGCACCAGGATCGTGACCGTACATACAATCACCAGTATCCACAAAACGGCCGATGCGACGATCCAGATGGGTAAGCGGCCAAGGGTGTGCCAGTGGATTGCACCCTCGACCACGGTCAGCAGGAGCGTAAGCGCATACCAGAACGGCATGGCTGCACCCATCACCCGGGCGATAGCGCTTGCCGCTGGCAGGTGGACTTCCTCTGGAAGCGTATCCAGAGTTGGGTGGATAAACGCGGCGATGGACAACTCACATCCCACCATCAACCCAGCGACAACGATTGCGACAACAGTCAGAACTTCCATCATGATTTCCTCCAGAAGAAATTGGTCTTGCAAGCTACCATTGCTGCACGTCTCTCAACGGGCATGGATCAACAACAGTCCGACGACAAGCATTGTTAAACAGGTCACGCCATGAATCGAGAACGCCGCCGACTTCGACCCACCCGACCGAAGAACGACCGACATGTCGCCAAAAGGGGTGATCGCCAATACGAGCAGAGCGATGCCTACCGAAAAAGAACCCATAGTCAGCATCAGGGCCAGCACAACCAGCCCGGACGCGATGTCCCGAACCCCCTTCAGGCGTAGCCAGGCACGAGTGTCGGCATCAGCCGCTGGGAGCTTAAGGCCGAACGATCCAATCATTCGTTCCGGGGAAAAGAGGTAGAAGCCGCCGATAACGAGGATCGCGAGCGCCATAAGAACAACGAGAGAAAGCAAAATCGTGTTGAGCATGAAAATATCATTGTTAGAAAATATAGCAACGCTATTTATGATGCACGACGATTACCCGCGATGCAAGACCATTTGTAATTATTTTTACAAGTTGTAAGAAGTTCTAGCGGTGCTATTATTAGCGAATGGAGACAACCGTACCAAACCGCATTGCAGAACGAAAACAACGCGACAGAGAGGCCCGACGGGCACAGATTATCAGTGCGGCAAGGCGAATCGCGGAGTTGGAGGGCTGGCCCAACGTCACCGTTCGGCGGCTGTCCGACGAAATCTCTTACAGCCAGCCCGTCCTGTACGGTCACTTTGAAAGCCGCGAAGGCATCCTCGCTGCTGCGGCTATTGAAGGCTTCCAGGAGATCGGCATGGCCTTGGAGAAGGCCCGCAAACGGGCCAAGCCAGGGAAGATTGTCGAAGCAGTCGCAACTGCCTATCTGGAGTTCGCCACGTCCTCACCGGCACTCTATGAGGCGATGTTTTCGCTCAGTCTCATCATTCCCTTCGCTGACGCGCACACACCTCCGGAGCTCCGGTCCGCGTTCGCACAACTCATGGAGCTGTTTCAAGGACAGGGCTCGAAGCCGGAGGTCCTGACAGAACTCTTCTGGGCAGGCCTCCACGGAATCGCCGACCTCACAAGAACCAAGCGATTTCCACCCAGCCGTCAGAAGGAGCGCGTGAAAATGTTGGTCGAGCTCTTCACTTTCCCAAGTTGAAGCGGAACATGTGCTGAAAGTGCCACCTCTGTTAGAGGAGTTGCCTCGTCTTGCACCAGACCGGCGACGGGTTTGCCCAGAATGGCGCTTTTGGCTTTACGCAAAATCGCCTGTGCGCTCTTCCAGCCGACCAACCCTGAGCTCTTGACAGCCGCATAGAGTATTGGGCATGGTTTGCGGCAGAGGAGGCCGCCAGTATGCCCAAGAGAACCAGAAAGCATGTCGTGCGGAAGACGGTTCTTCGCCTGCCAGACCTCGATCACGCGAAGACCTCAGTATTGAACAGCTTGAGTTCTCCGCGTTCGCGGCGCAACTATAAGTTTGCGATGGAGCAGTTCATCGACTGGTACTGTTCGGAACCAAGACTAGCCCTGAACCGGACAGTCGTGCTCCGCTTCCGCCTACACCTCGAATCGCTTGGATTAGCCGCCGGAACGATCAATCAGAGGCTTGCGGCGGTCAGAAGGCTGGCCTACGAAGCGGCAGACTCGGGTCTGCTGAGTCCAGAACTTGCTGCAGGCATACGGCGCGTCAAAGGCGTCAAGCAACTCGGATGCCGCGCGGGTAATTGGCTCAACCACGATCAGGCTCGGTTGCTTCTAGAGAAAGCGAATGGGCAAGGCTTACGCCACGTTCGGGATGTCGCTATGATCGCGATCCTGCTCGGGTGCGGTCTGCGCCGAGCAGAGCTGTCTGCCCTTCGCAGAGAAGACATACAAGTCCGACAGGGTCATTGGGCGATCGTTGACCTAGTCGGCAAGGGCAACCACGTCCGCACCGTTCCCATGCCCGGCTGGGTGAAGAATGCCATAGACAGATGGCTTACAGCTGCATCCGTCGCGACGGGACGAGTATTCAGGGCAGTCAGTCGTCACGGAACCGTCTGGGGTAACGGCATATCCGAAAACGTTGTCTGGTACGTAGTCCGGAGCTGTGCACTGCGTCTGGAGCTCGACCACCTCGCACCTCACGACCTTCGGCGAACCTGTGCAAAGCTCTGCCATGTGAACGGCGGCGAACTGGAGCAAATACAGTTTCTTCTCGGTCACGCCTCCGTCCTGACAACAGAACGCTACCTCGGATGCAAGCAGAACTTGGAAGAGCCCGTAAACGACCGCTTTGGCTGCCTGTTCTCCGGAGGTGTCGATTCGCGATAAGGCCTGTTGCCAACAACTGAACCCTCCAAATGCTTGAGTGAGAGTTTTTTGCGGGAGACGCATTGATTTTCTATATATAGTCGTGCAGCTACCCGGCCTAGCTATTTGCATGGAGCGTTAGGCATCTTGCAATTCTTG
>JBKQKT010000138.1:0-3075 GCA_052147365.1 Candidatus Korobacteraceae bacterium
GACAAGCCACCACCCTCTGGTGCACTCAACAGGAGAGATAACGTTGGAACACAGCGCGCGCAGTAGCTCTCGCGGGTCGATCCCATGGCCGGGCGCGGTCGCTCGCAGCGTACCTGAGATCCTATCGGCCGGTGAGCCCAAGCGACAAGCTACCACTACGTTCGCCGCATTCCGTCAGCAGGAGCACACGCACAAGTTGGCGCCTCCGTGATTTTCCGCAGATGATAAGCAATCGGCAAGAGGAATCTTTGGATAGGCAGTTTGTGTGCTGTGTCTGATTGCAGGCGAAATAGAGGTATAATGGCTGCCGGTTATGCGGTCAAAAAAGAGATTCCGGCTGAAGATGCAGTGGCTCGGAGCGCTTTTCCTCTGCGCCGCGACCTCGCTCGCGCAGGTTCCTCTCGCGCCGCTCGACGCCAAACACCTCGCCTCCATTGACGATTTCGTCAATCACCAGATGGCCCGCCAGCGCATTCCCGGTCTCGAGCTTGGCATCTGCAGTCGCGGCCGCATCCTGCTCGCCAAGGGATACGGCCTCGCCAGCGTCGAGCTCAATGTGCCGGTCAAGCCCGAGATCCTGATGCAATCCGGCTCCGTCGGCAAACAGTTCGTTTCTGCCGCCATCATGATGCTCGTGGAAGAAGGCAAAATCTCTCTTGATGACAGCGTCACGAAATACTTCCCCGATGCGCCCGCCACATGGAAGCCGATACTGATCAAAAACCTGCTGTCGCACACGTCGGGTCTCGCGGAGTACGAGAGCCCTGACCGCATCGGCCCGAACGGCCCGTTCTATCTCCGCCTCGATTTCACCGAAGATGAGCTGGCAAAGAAGATCGAGGCCCTCCCCATCGAGTGGGCGCCGGGCGAGAAATGGGGCTATCGCAACACCAACTACGTGCTGCTCGGCATCATCATTCACAAGATCACAGGCATGCCGTATGCGGAGTTTCTCAGCGAGCGCATCTTCAAGCCGCTGGGCATGACCTCGACCCGGCTCATCAGCGACCGCGACATCATTCCCAACCGCGCCGCCGGCTACGAGATCGACCGCAATGACGAGCTCAAGAACCAGGAATGGGTCTCGCCCACCTTCAACTCCACCGCCGACGGCACGCTCTACTTCAACGTGCTCGACCTGGCCAAGTGGGACGAGGCGCTATACGGGACGAAGCTGCTGAAGCAATCGAGCCTCGACCGGATCTGGACCGTGTATCCGCTCAATGACGGAAAGCCCAATCCGGCGGGTTACGGCTTCGCTTGGATGATCGGTGCGCAGGACGGTCACAAGCGCATCGAGCATGGCGGAGCCTGGCAGGGATTCACCTGCGACATCTCGCGTTATCCCGACGACAGCCTCACCGTTGTGGTGCTTACCAACCTCGACGCCGGCCACTCCAACCCGGGAGTCATCGCACACGTCGTCGCTGGCCTGGTCAATCCCGCGCTGACCGTGCCCAAGCTGGAGGCGACTACTGACAACCAGCCGGAGCTAGCCGAGCGGCTCAAGAAGCTTCTGGATGAAATTGTCGCGGGCACGGACATCCGCCCGGAAACGAGCCCGCAACTGGCGGCTCTCATTACGCCGGACATGGCGAAAAGTGCGCAGCAGCGCCTCGCGAAACTTTGGCCCGGAGGCACGCTCACACTCGTCAGCCGCGATAAGGGACCCGAGGGCGGGCCGCAGTGGGTCTCGACCTACCGCCTGAGCAAAGGCGGCGATGCCGTGCTGCTGGTGTTCGGCCTGGGCGCCGACGGAAAAATCTCCATCCTTGGCCTATCCCCGAATCGCGAGTACGAGTAAATTCATTCGCCGTGGCAAAAGCCGCGCCGCGGTCTCATTCAGCGCGAAGGGCTTGGAGGGTGTCGACCCGCGCTGCGCGAGCGGCCGGCACTAGCGACGCCAGGACTGCTGACGTGACGATGACTGCTGCCGATCCTATCAATGGAATCGGTCCGGGAAGCTGGAGTTCCGGAACGTAATTGCCGGCCAAGCGTGACAATCCCCAGCCCACGAGCCCACCCGCCGCAATCCCAATCGCAGCGATCGTTGCCCCCTCGATGAGCACGCCGGCGAGAATCCGGTGCGGCTGGGCGCCCAGCGCGAGCCGGATTGCAAACTCACGCGTGCGCCAGCTCACCGAAAAGGCCAGCACGCCTGTAACTCCGACCAGCGAAATCGCCAAGGCGAGGGCGGCGAACCCGCCGAAAACGATGGCATTCACCCGGTTGTTCGCCAGAACTTCGGTGCGGACATCTTCCAGCGTGCTGGGGTGCTCGACGGGCTGAGTGGCAGCCGCGGCGCGAATGGTTTTCGTGATGATCGGGACGAGCGCGTAGGGGTCCTGCTTGGCGCGCACCACCAGGCAGGCCCCGAACAGGGGCCCCTGCGCGAAAGGCTGATAGAGGGTCAAGTTGCGTTGGGGTATGATGTTCGCGTCGTCGACATCGGCCACGACACCGACGATGCGCATAGCCGCAGGGTTGATGCCCGCGTATTTGATCACAGGATCGGTCCACATGACGTGCCGGTTGAGCGCAGCCTGGCCGGGGAAGAGCTGCTGCGCGATGCTTTTGCTGACGATGACTACGGGTTCGGCTTCCTTCCGATCGGCCTCCGTGAAATCACGCCCCTCGAGAAGGGGAACCCCCAGGGTGGCGAAGTAGCCCGGGGAAACAAAGCGGAACCGGGCACGCAGATCGTCCCTGCTGCTCTCGCTTTTCTTACCCTCGACCGCGAACTGCAAAGTGAATCGCAGGAAACCACTATCGCGCCACGGGGCCATCAGACCGGTTGCGGCGTTCTCCACTCCGGGCAACGCACTGACGCTTCGCTGGGCTTCTTGATAGAACTGGGCGACCTGTTGCGGCGTTCGGCCGTCGGAGGTCAAAGGCAGGTTTGCAATGAGAACATGCCCGGTTTCAAAGCCCGGCTGCGCTTTCTGCAGCGAAAGCAACGTCCTCAGGAGCACACCCGCGCTCGCCAGCAGCAGGAATGACGCGGCAACCTGGACAACGGTGAAAACGCGAATCCGGCGGCGGCTGCTGCCGGTAACGCGGCCGGCGCTGCTGGTT
>JBKQKT010000139.1:0-3895 GCA_052147365.1 Candidatus Korobacteraceae bacterium
AACGCCGCGCAGATTGCCATGTTCCATCAGTCCGATGCGCGTGCCCAGCATCAGAGCCTCGGCGATATCATGCGTCACGAAGACGACCGTCTTGCCAAGCCTCTGCTGAAGCTGCTGAAACTCGCCGCGCACCTCGGCCCGGGTGATGGGGTCGAGCGCGCCGAAGGGCTCGTCCATCAGCAGGATGGGCGGGTCAGCGGCGAGTGCCCGCGCGATGCCCACGCGCTGGCGCTGGCCGCCCGACAGCTCGTCGGGGTAGCGATTCGCGAATTCAGCGATGGGCAGTCCGACCAGCGCCAGTACTTGCTCAATGCGCGTCGCGATCTTGGCGCGATCCCAGCCTTCAATCTTTGGCACCAGCGCGACGTTCTCGAAAACCTTGTAATGAGGAAAGAGTCCGGCCTCCTGGATGACGTAGCCGATGCGGCGGCGCAGCTTGATCAAGTCCCAGTTATCGATCGAAGCGCCCTCGACCTTGACCGTGCCGGAAGTTGTCCGGAGCAGGCCATTGATCAGCTTAAGCGTGGTGGTCTTGCCGGAGCCGCTTCTGCCCACCAGCATCATCGTCTCGCCGTGACGCACGGCGAGATTCAAGCCGGACAGAAGCGGCCTGCCATCGGGGAGATTGAATCCGGCGTTGATGAACTCGATGGTTTGGTCGGGCATGGTGGGCGGGCGCGCAGCCGGCCGCCGGTAACGACGAGAGTTTACAGGAATCGTGCGTCCTTAGCGGGCCACTATCCCACTATTCGCCAGCGCATGAAAGATCTTCGCGCCATCGGTCATGCCCAGTTCCGGCTCGCTGGCGCGCTCCGGATGCGGCATCAGGCCGAGCACATTGCGGCCTGCGCTGCAGATTCCGGCAATGTTCTCCAACGATCCGTTGGGATTGGCTTCCGGCGTGACCTCGCCCGTGGGCGTGGTGTAGCGAAAGACGATGCGGTCCAGATCTTTGAGCTCGGCCAGGGTACGCTCGTCGCAGAAGTAGTTGCCTTCCATGTGCCCGATGGGAATCTCCAGCACCTCGCCCTTCGTGAGCTGCTGCGTATACGGCGTGTTGGTGCTCTCCACGCGAATGTGTACCGGCTTGCAGACGTACTTCAGCCCGGCATTGCGCATCAGCGCTCCGGGGAGCAGCCCGGCCTCGCACAGGATCTGGAAGCCATTGCAGATGCCGAGCACCAACCCGCCGTCAGCCGCGAACTTGCGCACCGACTCCATCACCGGCGAGAACTTCGCAATCGCGCCGGTGCGAAGATAGTCACCGTAGGCGAAACCGCCGGGAACGACGATCGCGTCGCAGCCTTGGAGATCAGGCGAGTCGTGCCAAAGAAAGGTCACTGGCTGCTTCGCCACCTGCGAAATCACCCAATAGGCATCGTGATCGCAATTGGATCCAGGAAAGATGATGACGCCGAATTTCATAAAAGCAGCAATTAGCAGCTAGCAGTTAGCAACTAGCTCTTAGGAAACGGAAACTGCATGGCACAGCGGTCATTGCCAATGTTCACGACTTGCAATTGCAACTTCTGCTTGCCAAGACCCAAAGGGTCAAAAGCTAATTGCCAGTTGCTCATTCGAGTGTAGCATGGGTTTTGCGCCCGCCTCGACGGGCTGGCATCCAACAAATCAATGGCCTTTGTACGTCACATCAGCATCACCGGAGATGCGCTACGCCGCTGGTTCGTGGCGCAGTGTTACGACGCGCTTGCCGTGGGCGCGCTATGGTGGGCTGGGCTCTGGTATCTGCATGTACCGTTCGCGCTGTTCTGGGCGGTGGTTGCGGCCGTCCTGCAATTCATTCCGCATTTCGGCCCGGTAATAGCGTTCTTCGGGCCTGCCCTGACAGCCTTGTTCACGGATGGGTTCGAGGGATTTCTGTACGTGCTCATCCTGTACGGCGTCGTGATCGTCGTCGACGGCCTGGTGCTGCAGCCGATCATCCTGCGTCGCACCGCACGCGTGCCCATCTGGGCGTCGCTGATCGTGCCCATCCTGCTCAGTTTGGTCTTCGGATTTTGGGGATGGCTGTTGGCCGCTCCCCTGCTGGCAGTGATCTTCGCCTACCGCGCCTATGCCAAATCGCGAGCGCCGGTCCCAGTTCCTGTCCGCAGGCAGACGCCACCCGGACAAGTCATTACTGGCGGTCAGTTGATTTCGCCGGGAGGATCGAGCGAGGTGCCGCACGGCGATGCGCGGTAGGAATTCCTTAGCACTTAGCACTTGGCACTTAGCATTTAGCAAAATCGAGAGGCTATCTGCCAGGACGACTTGCCAAATGCTAAATGCCAAGTGCTAACTGCTAACTGCTGCTTCTTTCGGCCTCATCAGCTTGTCATAAATCCACAGCAGCACCGCCGTAATCACGCCGACCGCGACGATCACCACCCACATCATCTGAGGCTCATGCTTGACCTCGCCGAAGTAGTGGATGAGCCAGCCGCCGAACGGCCCGCCGATCAGCGACCCGATACCCAGCGGCA
Source organism: Candidatus Korobacteraceae bacterium (assembly GCA_052147365.1). Classification (GTDB taxonomy): domain Bacteria; phylum Acidobacteriota; class Terriglobia; order Terriglobales; family Acidobacteriaceae; genus Bog-257. Next base: position 2,484 of record JBKQKT010000139.1, read on the forward strand.
GAAACGCGAAACCCATGTAAGTTCCCTGCTGCCCCAATGGCGCCAGCCGCGAGATGTATTCGTAGTAGCGTGGCGATTGCGTGATCTCACCGAGCGCGACTGCGATCAGCGTGATCACGACGCCAACCACCGTCGGCCTCAGAATCAGGATGATCCATGCCAGCGATGTAATCAGCGTCCCGATGATGATCGCGTTGAAGGCGTGAAGCCTTTGCGTCAGCAGGTTGATCGCGAGCGTGAGCGTGATTACCACCAGCGGTCCCGTCGCCAGCAGCAACTCAGTATTGGCGCGGGGATCGACGTAGGCGTGAATATAAAGCGGCAGCGTGATGAACAGCTGCCAGTAGACGATCCAGTAGCCGGTGAAGATCACGAGGAAGAGCATGAAGCGCGGGTTGGTGAGGACGGTCCAGAAGTTTCGCCCCGCCTGCGCCAAGGTCGCCGTTTCCACTTCGTCATGCCGGCGCGGCTCGCGGAAGAACAGCAGTACGGCTATGAACATCAGGAAGACACTAAGCGCGGCGACGCGGAAGACGTTCTCCACCCGCATGTGCTGGTGCACGTAGGACGCGACCAGCGGTCCGAAGAAGCCGCCGATATTCACCAGCGTGTAGTAAATCGAGTAACCGATGGAGCGGGCATTTTCCTTCGAGCAGCGTGCCGTCGTACCGACCACGCTCGGTTTCACCAGCGCCACTCCCAGTGCAGGCAGAGCAAGCACTAATGTCACCAGCACGACCAGCGGCACGTGGTCGCGTATTGGAGCCAGCCACGGCGCGCCCAGCGATCCCAGCATGAAATAGGCGCAGCTCAGGATCAAATAGGCGACGGACAGCGCGCGGCGGAAGCCCATGCGATCGGCGAGCGTACCTCCGAACACCGGCAGGAACCAAACTAGTCCGCCGAAGAATCCGGTGAGCGTGCCCGTCTGCTCGATGGGAAAATGCAGAACTTCGTGCAGATATCGCGCCAGCGAGGCGAAGGCCGCGTAGTATGAGAGCCGCTCGAATAGCTCGCTGAGGTTGGCGACCCAGAAGGGCCGCTCGAAGCCGGTGCGGATGTCGCGCCATCGTTGCGCAAGAGTCATATCAGTTGTCAGTAGCCAGTTGTCGGTTGTCGGTTGTCGATTGTCAGACGGCTGATTACTTCTTCGACAGCCTCTCTTCGACCTGCTTCGCCGTCATGCCAGCCACGCGAATCACTTTGTTGCGGCTGCCTTGCCCGATGGCTATCGTAACCGACGAGCGCGGTACATTCAAAAGCTCGGCGAGAAACGCAATGCAAGCCTCGTTCGCCCGTCCCTCAATCGGGGGTGCCGTCAGCCCCAGCTTCAGCCCCTCGCCGACTTCGCCAATGATCGCATTCTTCTTAGAGCGCGGTTGCACCTTTACCTGAAACGTCGCACCGCCGGG
>JBKQKT010000140.1:0-7015 GCA_052147365.1 Candidatus Korobacteraceae bacterium
TACGAATCGGGCGCGCCACAGACCATCGACCCGCTCGCGGGCTCCTACTACATCGAATCGCTTACCAACCGGATCGAGGCGGACGCGCGCGAATATCTCGACAAGATCGAGGCAATGGGCGGAGTGCTGAAGGCCATCGAACGCGGCTTTGTGCAGCAGGAGATCCAGAACGCCGCGTATGAATACCAGCGGAAGGTCGATCACCACGAAGCCATCGTCGTCGGCGTGAACGCCTTCGAGCTTGACGAGGAAAAGCCGATAACTCTTCAGCACATCGACGAATCGCTGGAGCGCAAGCAGGTGGAACGCTTGCACGCCCTGCGCGCCAGGCGCGATCACGCAAAGTGGCAGGCAGCGCTCAAGCAAGTGGAAGAGGCTGCCCGCGGTACTGCGAACCTCATGCCCACAATCATCGACGCCGTCGAAGCGCACGCGACTGTCGGCGAAATCTCCGACGCCATGCGGCACGTCTATGGAGAGTATCAGGAGACGGTGGTCATCTAGCCCGGTTTGTATCCTCCAAAGTCCACTGCTACTATCAGCCAACGCGCTTATACGTCGGGGCACCAGCCCCCTCCCGCTCGCTCATCACTCTATGGACGTCAATTACGGATTTTCTGAGCAACATATTGATAAAACAGGCGTTATCACTTTTCTTGGCGTGATAAGCATGATAATCATGATAAGCATGACATCATGACAGCATGATTATCATGCTTATCAGTCTTGTCCTCCTTAAAGCCTATCGAGCGTAGTCTGGAGATCGTCGGCCGCAGATGCAGGCTGACAGGTTGATTGTCAAAGAGCTTTTCGGCCCGCACACTGGGTGCGGCCTGAGAAGAGACACAACAACCCACTCCTCATCATCACGAATACCGCGTCGGGTGGAGGATCGGCAAGTGCATAGGTCACGGCTGCATGTGATGGCCACCTCCGCTTGTCAAAGGAGCACCCTCCCAGCCCGACCTAGATTCCACGAAAGAACTCCGTGTGACCACACCGATTGCAAACGAATACCTGAACGGCGATGGTGCTATTCTATCCAGTGCCGACTCGCCAGAGCCTCAACACATGACCTTGACTGTTCATCTGCAAAGGCAGCCTCTCATAGAATCCATACCCGCAGACATGGCAGGGTCGTGGTACGCCATCCTTCAAGAGTTGGCCGCCCCGATCGATGACACTCAAATAAGTGTCGACAATCAGCAAAAGATCTCTTGCCGAGGAAAGGCATTGCTTGGGGTCCTCGACGACGCATTTTCCCAGGATGACGTTGATCATGTAGGCGTGCGGATCATCCCGAAACATCAGGCTGATGTCGTTGTCGGGCCTGTCGAACCATTCCCGCTGTAACAATAGGCGGCCTGACACCATGCACCATAAGAGCTTTCCAAGCATGTAGACATCGAAGTTGGGCTGAACATTCTCGAGCCGGCCTCCCACATCACTCCAAGGTGGCATGTAATCGTGCGGTCCTACACTTTCATTTGTGCGCGTCAACCGATTCGGTTGGTTTGGCAGGAAGACGATGCCAAAATCGCCGAGTATTAGCTCATCATGGTTTCCGACGAAAACGTTCGCCGGCTTTATGTCCCGATGAACTACTCCTTCGTCGTGAAGCCGTGCCACCGTTTCCACCAGCGATCGGAATGCCTTCAGCGCGAGAGCCGGCTTGCCCTCATATTTATGGGTGTTGTGTTCGAGCGAACGTTGAGGGAAATATTCGGTCACCATCCAACGCGCTCGGCCCCATTGAAGTCCAGGAGCCTTGGCAAGCCCGGCCGATTCTGTTTGAGGACTTCGATTTCTGTCCTTAAGCGGCTTAGGGCCTGCTGCTCGCCCTCGAGGCCGATCTGACGAAGCTTAAAGACCTTCATTGCCCCAAGCTCGGAAGGCGAGTCGGGACGTCCATAGGCGGAGATTGCTTCCGCAAACCTCAGATTTATCTGGGAACGAAACTCGGCAGCACCTGTCAGCGGCGCAGGAAAAGAGCTCAAAACCTCAAGGCAGTGTGTGCGTTCCTTTGTCCTCTTTGGCGTACGAACGAGAAACACTTCGCTCTGACCGCCCGATCCTAACGGTTCAACCTCACCCCACTCTGCGCGACTCCCCATGTCTATCTCTTACCTCCCAGCGACTAGTCTATCCTGCAAGGTTCCCGGTTCGACGCGACCAAAGCACGCTCCAAGCTGAAGCTGTTATTCCGGCAGTCCAGCATAATTCCGCTGATTGACTGGCGGCCCACCGTCCGATAGGCTTTCGGACTTCCCGCGATTGCACCCCGCAGGAGTGACCAATATGCATGACCTGCCGCCCGTGGAACGACCTGAAAGCTGCGAGTCAGACGGCAAGCTTTCCCGCCGCGAGTTCGCCCGCCGCGCCGCTCTAGCGGCCACAACCGCGGCAATGGCGCCGTCCGTGTTGCTCTCGCAGGAGACCGCGTCCAAGCCTGCACCTGCGGCGAACGCCGCGCCGCAGTCTTCGCCGGCGCTCTCGCCTGAACTCCAGGCCGAAGGCGAACTGAAATATCAGTGGATCATCAAGAACTATGGCACCCGTCTCACCGATGCCGAGAAGAAAGATGTGTACCGCCTGGTGATGGAGGGCCAGAAGCCGCTGGCCGCATTTCGTGCCTTCCCGCTCGACAACGCAGACCAGCCCGCAACGGTGCTCAAGTTTACGGACGCCGAGATCCAGGCGACGAAGGGCCGGCCATGATCAGCGAAGACGTGCTCTATCTCAGCGTGCGTGAGCTAGGCGAACGCGTTCACGCGCGCAAACTGTCGCCGGTCGAGTTGACCGAGGCTTACCTGGAACGCAGCCGGAAGTACGGCCCGCTGCTGAACGCCTACGCCACGCTCACACCTGAGCTTGCGTTGCAGCAGGCGCGACAGGCGGAAGAGGAGATCGCCAAGGGACACTATCGCGGGCCGCTGCACGGAATTCCCTACGCAGCCAAGGACCTGCTCGCTGTCAGAGGATATCCCACAACGTGGGGAGCGAAGCCATACCGTGACCAGCATTTCGATTACAACGCGACCGTCATCAAGAAGCTCGACGCAGCGGGCGCCATTCTGCTGGGCAAGGCAGCCATGATCGAGCTGGCCGGTGGGCTCGGCTACCGCTTCGCCGCGGCCTCGGCAACCGGAGCGGCGGAGAACCCCTGGAACACGAGCTGCTGGACCTGCGGCTCTTCGAGCGGCTCGGGGGCAATCGTCGCTTCGGCCTTGGCGGCGTTCGCCATCGGCACTGAAACCTGGGGCTCGATCGTCTGCCCCTCGGCGTTCTGCGGCGTATCCGGCTTGCGCCCGACCTTCGGCCGTGTCGGCCGCGGCGGCGCCATGGCGCTGTCGTATTCCATGGACAAGATCGGTCCCATGTGCCGCAATGCCGACGACTGTTCCACCGTGCTGGCCGTCATTAGCGGGCATGATCCAACCGACGCCGGTTCGTTGCCCGAGTCTCAGGCAAGCTTTAAGTTCAACTCACCAGCAAGTCCGCTGCGTATCGCAAGCGTTGAAAAGGCCTGGGAGAAACCTGATCCCGATATCACCACGGCGTTCGAGCAGGCGCTCGAGGTTCTTCACAAAGCCGAGCAGAGTACGAGCAGCATTACGTTGCCGGAAGGGCCGTGGGAAGCTGCCGGCGGAATTGTGATCAATGTCGAAGCTGCGTCGGCTTACTCCAAGCTGATCGAATCGGGAGGTGTGGCGCAACTTAGCGACCCACTCGGCCGTGTGGGCGGCTACGTTGCGCAGACGGTTGACTCGCAGGATTTTCTCCGCGCCCAGCGCATTCGTCGGGTTCTGCAGCGGAAGATGGACGCCATCTTCCAGCAGTGCGATGTGCTGGTGGCGCCATCGCTGCCAGTTCCGGCGACTACGCTCGACACCAACCTCGAGACTGACTTGTCGTTCGCCGATCCCATCGGCGGCATCGGTAATCTGTGCGGCCTGCCCGCGATAAGCGTTCCCTGCGGATTTACCAGGAGTGGGCTGCCGATCGGCATCCAGTTCCTTGCTCAGGTGCTGAACGACAGCGCGGTCGTCGCTGCGGCCGAAATGTTTCAGGCGCATACCGACTGGCATAAGCGGCGTCCGCCGTTGAAGTGAGACAGGGAGAGCCAGCCTTTAGGCTGGCGTCCAGCAAGGATTCCAGAATTTCGGGGCTTCAGCCCCGGCCTTTCGCTGGTGAAGTTCCGCCGGGCTGAGGCCCGGCTCTATTTGGAGAGGTCGCGCGGACGCGGCGCTGAAGCGCCGGCTCTACCCGAGCTCGCCTGACACCGCGACGAGCACCATCGTCGCGTCGTCGGCAAGGTTGCCGTTGGCATGTGTCCGGACCTTCTCCATGAGCACACACCATTGTTCCGGCAACGACCCAGCGCCGCCGTCGAAGGCGCTCGTCAGGTGCTCCGCTCCAAACTCCTCGCCCTCATGGTTGGCCGCCTCGGTGACGCCGTCGGTGTAGAGCAGCAGATGGTCGTCGCTCAGCAGACGCAGGCGCTCGGAGCGAAATGCCGCATCCAGCCTGAAACCCAGCACCGGACGCGTGGGCGCAAGCGATTCAATCGCTCCGCCGCCGTGCCGCACGATCGGCGGACAATGTCCCGCGTTCACGTAATGCAAGACGCGCGTCTTGAGATCGAGAACGCCGTAGAAAATAGTAACGTAATGCCCTTCGCCGAGCTGGTCGCGCAGGATCGTCTCTACCTGGCCAAGAATCAGCTCCGGACTGTTGCTCGAAGAAGACAGTGTGCTGACCGATGCGTATAGCATGGCGGCAATCATCGCGCCGGGCGTGCCTTTCCCCGAGACGTCGGCCACGCAGAAATGCAGCATGTCGGGTGCGGGCTGCCACACCCCGAAGTAGTCGCCGCCCACCACGCCGGCGGGTATGCTGTCGCCGAAAATCTCGATTCCCTGCGCCGTCAAATGCCGCTGCGGCACGATGCGCGTCTGCAATTCGTGTGCGTCCTGACGCTCGAATTCCGAGATCCGTTGCGACGAACGTACTTGCTGTGCGCGCTGCGTCAGTGACCGCACTTTTTCCAGCAGCGTATCGTTGCGCCACGGCTTCTCGATGAAGTCCGATGCGCCATGCTTCATCGCGCTGACTGCGAGGTCCACGTTGCCCCACGCGGTAAGAGCGATGACCGGGACGGTGGCGTCCACTTGCCGCAGGCGCTCAATCAGTTCCAACCCTTCAATGCCTGAGGTGCTGTCGCGCTGATAGTTCATGTCCAGCAAAGCGACGTCCGGCGTGCGCTGCTGAGCTGCGACTAGGGCTTCACTCGGCGAGGCGCACAGGGTTACGGAATAGCCTTGCCCCCGCAACAGCATTGCCAGCGCTTCGCGCACATATTCCTGATCTTCCGCAATCAGGACCATCGGTTCTTCGTTGGCCGCAACCATATTGTTCCGCGACTGCGAGGTGCAGATGCCCTGCCAATCGGCGGAGAAGACTATCTCTCGCAGCGAGAGTAAGATACGGTGCTGACTTTATGATGGTTCGCCCACAAACGGGACTCGGATGTCCGAATATGGACATGAGCCCATCTTCAGTACGGCGACCAAAGAAAGGCAACAGAAATCACAGACGATTCGGGCATCGAGCGGTATCCTACTGTGTTGCGCTCAGTTCTTCTCTGGAGGTTCGACCATGCGTCGCTTCGTCTCGACTCTGGTTGTGATCGTGTTTCTGTCTCTCACCGGCGCGGCTGTTGCTCAGGACGCAACTTCCGGCGCGACGGCGACGTGCAACTTCGATGGCGACAAGCAACTCGCCGCCGGATATCAGCACGTTGCGATAAACCTGAACAAGCCGCTCCTGGGTCACGAAATTCCCTCCGGCAAAGTCTGGGCGCCAGGCGGAAAACCGATGACGCTCTTTACCAACACGCCGGTCGTGGTCGGCGGGAAACAGCTTGCGGTCGGCGCCTATACGATGTTCGTGATTCCCTCAGCAAAACAGTGGACGCTGATCATCTCTAGAGATCTTGACATTAGCGGGAAGTACTACGAGACCATGGACCTTGTAAGAGTGCCTATGGAGTCAGGCGAGCTTCCAGCGCCCGAGTCGCAATTTAGCGTTAGCTTCGCCCACGTTGCCCCTGATCAGTGCAGCCTGCGGCTGGAGGTGGCGACGATCGGCACTTACGTCGTGTTTCAGCGGAAGTAGCCGCCTGGCTGGGAACGATAGGCTCAAGAGGTCGCGGAGCCTAGAGTAGATTCCTCACGCTCGCCATCGCGTGCTCGACCACGTGAGCAACGCGCAACACTGTGGGCTCGTCGAAGTACTTCCCTAAAATCTGGATGCCGATCGGCAGTCCTTCTTTATTTTTCCCGCACGGCACGGAGATTCCGGGAACGCCAGCCAGGTTGGCGGTCACGGTGTAGATGTCAGCCAGATACATGGCGAGTGGATCGTCCACCTTCTCACCCAGCTTGAATGCCGCCGTCGGCGTGGTTGGTGTGACGATGGCATCGACGGCTGCAAATGCGTTGTCGAAGTCACGCGCCAGCAGACTGCGCACGCGCTGCGCCTTAAGGTAGTACGCGTCGTAATATCCGGCGCTGAGCACGTAAGTTCCCAGCATGATGCGCCGTTTCACTTCCGTTCCCAGCCCGGCGTCACGCGTTCGGCGATACATTTCTGCCAGAGTCTTGCCATGGCTGGCGCGCACGCCATAGCGCACCCCGTCGTAGCGAGCCAGATTCGACGAGGCTTCGGCGGTCGCCACTACGTAGTACGTCGGAATCGCGTACCCGGTGTGTGGCAGCGAGATGGGAACAATCTCGCATCCCGCCTTGGCCAACTCCTGGATGGCGCCGTCCACCACCAAACGCACCTCAGCATCGAGGCCTTCGCCGAAGTACTCTTTGGGCACTCCGATCTTCATTCCGGTCACCGGCACGCCGATGTGCTCCCGATAATTCGGCACTGGAACTGCGGCTGAAGTCGAATCCAGCGGATCGCGGCCAGCCATTACCTGCAGCATCAGCGCCACGTCCTTAAC
>JBKQKT010000141.1:0-6629 GCA_052147365.1 Candidatus Korobacteraceae bacterium
GAGCACCACCGCCGAGATGTTCGAGACCGGCATCAAGGTCATCGACCTGCTGGAGCCCTACGCCAAGGGCGGCAAGACCGGGCTGTTCGGCGGCGCCGGGGTGGGCAAGACGGTGCTGATCATGGAGCTCATCAACAACATCGCCAAGGGCCACGGTGGCCTGTCGGTGTTCGCCGGCGTGGGCGAGCGCACCCGCGAGGGCAACGACCTCTGGGTGGAGATGATGGAATCCGGGGTCATCGTCAAGGACAAGATCGAGGACTCCAAGGTGGCGCTCATCTACGGCCAGATGACCGAGCCTCCCGGGGCCCGCGCCCGGGTCGCCCTCACCGGGCTGACCGTGGCCGAGTACTTCCGCGACGCCGAAGGCAAGGACGTGCTGCTGTTCATCGACAACATCTTCCGCTTCACCCAGGCGGGCTCGGAGGTGTCGACTCTGCTGGGCCGCATGCCTTCGGCCGTTGGCTACCAGCCGAACCTCGCGACGGAGATGGGCGAGTTGCAGGAGCGCATCACCTCGACCAAGAAAGGCTCGGTCACTTCGGTGCAGGCCATTTACGTGCCCGCCGACGACTTGACCGATCCGGCGCCGGCAACGACCTTCGCTCACCTTGACGCTACGACCGTGCTCTCACGCCAGATTTCGGAGCTGGGCATTTATCCCGCGGTCGATCCGCTGGCCTCCACTTCGCGCATTCTCGATCCGCGCGTCGTGGGCGAGGAGCACTACAACACAGCGCAGGCTGTGAAGCGCGTCTTGCAGAGCTACAAGGACCTGCAGGACATCATCGCGATTCTGGGCATCGACGAGCTCAGCGAAGACCAGAAGCTCACAGTGTCGCGGGCCCGCAAAATCCAGAAGTTCCTGTCGCAACCGTTCCACGTCGCCGAGCAATTCACCGGCTTGAAAGGACGCTACGTCAAGGTCGAGGACACGGTGCGCAGCTTCCAGCAAATCGTGGATGGCAAACTCGACGACATTCCGGAGCAGGCGTTTTACATGAAGGGCGACATCGACGAGGTCAAGGAAGAAGCCGAGAAGATGAAGGCGGCACAGGCGTAAACCACGATGGCCGACACGCTGGAACTCGAGATCGTAACGCCCGACAAGCTGCTGGTGCGGGAGCATGTCGACGGAGTACAGATCCCCGGCAAGACCGGGGAGCTCGGCATTCTGCCCGGTCATGCGCCGTTGATTACGACCCTGACCATCGGAGAGATTAGCTACCGTCAAGGCGCGAACACGCATTATCTCTCGGTCGCCTGGGGATTCGCCGAAGTGCTGCCGAACAAGGTGACAATCCTCGCCGACACTGCCGAGCGCGCCGAAGAGATTGATGTAAAGCGCGCCCAGGAAGCCAAAGCGCGCGCGGAAGCAGCGCTGCAGCGGGCTGCTGCCGATCTTGACTTCGATGCCACACTCTATGCGCTGCATCGCGCCGAAGTGCGCATCGCGGTTGCAGCCCGCGCGGGACACATGGCAACTGCGCACTAGCCACCGAGCATCAGCTTCATTCAATGCGCCAGGAGATCTGGAGCAGTTTTTTTTGCGCGCGCCAACTCAGCCCGGGGGGACGCGGACCCTGGCGAATCGCTTCCCAAGAAACCCGCGAGAATCCGCGTCATCCGCGGTTGCGCCTTTCTACTGCACAACTTCCACGTTTTTCGCCTGCGGCGCGACGAAGCGAACAGCTTTGGCCAGCAGGACAGTTTCGATACAGCGTAAGGCGCCAAGGACCGCATCAGGGATCTCGCCGTCGACTTGCACCACCGCGACGGCTGAGGTCTCCTGCCCGCGCCCCAGCGAGAAGTTGGCAATGTTGACGTTGTGCTGTCCAAGCACCGTCCCGACGCGGCCGATGACACCTGGCACGTCGAGATTGCGCAGGTAGATGACGTTGCCCTCCAGCGGCGCTTCCACGTGAATGCCGTCGATTTCCAGCAGCCTCGGCCGGCCACCGGGTTGAACGCAGCCGGCCACCGTGTTTTCCTGTTGACCGCTTTTGAAGGTTACGCGTAACAGATTCGAAGCGGCTGTACCAGGATCGCGAGGTTTCTTGCGTTCCGTCAGACGGATGCCGCGCTCTTCCGCAATGGAGGCCGCGTTCACCAGGTTCGCCCGCTCGTGTGCATGGGCAAGCTGGTTGAGCGCGCCGGCCACGGCCGCGTTGCGGATGAGCGCCGTCTTCCACTCGGCGATCTCACCGCTGTAGCTCAGGCCGATCTCTTCCACACCGCCCTCTCCGGATTGTGCCAGGAAGGTACCCAGACGCTCGGCGAGCGCGATATACGGCAGCATCTGCTCATACTCTTCCTCGCTGATGGAAGGCACGTTTACGGCATTCTGAATGACGCCTTTCAGCAGATACTCGCGGACTTGCAGCGCGATCTGCACGCCGACGGCTTCCTGCGCCTCATTGGTCGCACCCGCGATGTGCGGCGTCAGAATGACATTCGGCAAAGTCGCCAAAGGAGAGTCCTTCACAGGTTCGTGGGCATAGACATCGAGCGCCGCGCCACCCAGTTGACCAGACTGCAGGGCCTCGATGACAGCAGCCTCGTTCAGCAACTCGCCGCGCGCGCAATTCACCAGACGAACGCCCTTCTTCATCTTGCGCAGCGCGTCGGCGTTGATCATGCCTGTGGTTTGCGGAGTGAGGCCGACATGCAAGGTAATGTAGTCCGACTGGGCGTAGAGCTCATCCAGCGGAACCATGGTGACATTCAACTGCTGGGCCAGACTCGGCGCCACATAAGGATCGTGGGCGACGACCTTCATACCAAAGGCAAGCGCGCGGCGGGAGACTTCGACCCCGACGCGTCCCAGCCCGACGATGCCCAGGGTTTTGCCGCGAAGCTCCGTGCCCTGCAGCGTCTTCTTCTCCCACTTGCCCGCGTGCATGGTTGCGTCAGCTCGGGTGAGGAAACGTGCCAGCGCCAACATTAGAGCGAAAGTATGCTCGGCGACTGCTACCGCATTGCCGCCGGGCGTGTTCATCACCACGATGCCGCGCTTGGTGGCGGCGTCGAGATCGACGTTATCGACGCCCACACCTGCGCGCCCGATGACGCGCAGTTTTGGGGCCTTGTCCATCATGGCAGCGTCAACGAACGTGGCCGAGCGCACCAGAATGGCATCGGCATTGGCCAGTTCGCCGGCAAGCGCCTCTTTGTCCGGGGAAACGACGCTCCAGTCATTGTGCTCGGCGAATACTTTGAGCGTGGAGGGAGATACTTTGTCAGCGATTACGATTTTCATACTCTCACCGCCTCTGCAAACTGCTCGGCGAAGGTTTCCTGAACGGCACGAACGCCGGCGCCGAGTTGGAAGTTGTGGGATGGCGCGACTTTGTGCAGCACGTGCTCCAGCGCGCCGATTACACCAATAGCATCGAGATAGTCGTAGTAGCCGAGGTGCGCGATGCGGAAGAGCTTGCCCTTCATCTCGCCCTGGCCATTGGCCAAGACCATGGCAAACCGCTCGCGAAACTCCTTCACGATGGCGCTGGAATCAACTCCGGCGGGTGCCAGGACCGCAGTCACGGCAGCTGCGGGACAGGTTGGAGCGAACAACTTCAAGCCGAGCGCCTTCACGCCGGCGCGCACCATTGCCGCCGAGGTTTCGGCATTGTGAATGAGCACGTCGCGACCGTCGGCCAGATTGCCATTGCCGGAGCGGCGAATGTAGTCGAGCGACGCAGCCAGCCCGCACACCAGCGCGACTGCCGGTGTAAACGCCGACTCGCCCTTGACCTGTGACTTGCGCTCCTTGCGCAGATCGAAGTAGAAGCGCGGCTGCTTTGCCTGCTCCATGCGCTGCCAGGCACGCTCGCTCACGCTGAGGTAGGCAAGTCCGGGAGGAATCATCACGGCCTTCTGCGAGCCGCCGAGGAGAATGTCAATGCCCCAGCCATCGACATCAAAGTCGGTGGTGCCGAGACCGGTGATACCGTCCACGACCAGCAGCGTGTCCGTCCCCTTCAGCAGCGAAGCCACGCCCTTGACGTCATGCCGCGCACCCGTCGAGGTTTCGGTCGCCTGCATGTAGAGCACGCGAGCGCCGTCGATCTTCGACTTCACCTCGCGCAAATCGAAGGTTTCGCCGTAGGGAACGCTTACCAGTTCGACCTGAAGGCCAAACGCCTTTGCCAGATCGTGCCAGCGTTCGCCGAATTTGCCGGCGCTGAGGACTGCGACTTTGTCGCCCGGCGACGTCAGGTTCGAGACGGCGGCTTCCATGGCGCCGCTGCCGGAGGAAGCGAGGACGAGAACATCGTTTTTCGTGCCGATGAAGGTCTTCAGATCGGCCAAGGTTCGGGAGAAGATTTCACGGAATTCCGCCGTCCGGTGATGCATGTCAGCAGCAGCAATTGCATTCTGGGCAGCGGGAAGCAGAGGAGTTGGACCGGGCGTAAAAAGACGCGTCTTCCGTAGCATAGATAACCACCTTTTCTTGTAAGTTCCGGCGAAGGGGCGCCGGATAAAACTATAAACCTTGCGAGCACGGGTAGAGCGGCGATTTAGTGCCGCGTCCTCGTAATCCGTCGAAGCGAGCCGGGCTTCAGCCCGGCGGCACGTTCGGCCCGAGGGGCTGAAGCCCCAAGATCTCAAAAGGTCAGCCGCTAACGCGGGCCTCAAGTCCCGCTCTATCCGGACCTCGACACAACTACTCTGGAGCCCATCTATAATTGCGCCATGAGCCTCACGGAGCAGGTGCAAAAAGACATGACTGACGCCATGCGCAAAAAGGAGGAGCTGCGGCTCTCCACGTTGCGCATGATGAAGGCCGCACTGCAACTCAAACAAATTGAGAAGCGCGGCGCGCTCGAGGAGAAGGAAGAGCTGCAGGTCTTCAGCACTATGATCAAGCAGCGCAAGGACTCCATCGAGCAGTTCGAAAAAGGCAACCGTCCTGAACTGGCCAGGAAGGAAGCCGAAGAAATCACCATCATCGAAGCCTACATGCCCAAGGCCTTAGGCGAAGAACAAGTTGTTGCCGCCGTGCGCGCCACCATCGCCGAAATGGGCACTCCCACAATGAAGGACATGGGCACGGTGATGAAGAACGTCATGGCAAAATTCGCTGGCGCGCGTGTGGACGGCAAACTGGTCAGCGAGACGGTGAAGAAGGAACTGGCAGGAAAGTAACACCGGCACTTCCGGAAGGGGCACCCCCTCCCCCCATCTTTCTCTCTTTCTTCGCCTAGTTGGGGGCAATTTTCAATAACTTACAGCACTTACCCAAGCCATAAGTCCAAATAAATCAGTTATGTATCCGCAAGTCCAACGGGTTCAATGACTTGAGGGTTTTGATGCAAGCAACTGAAATCTAAGGAGTTACAGTAAAGTATTGAACAGTAATGACTTAGCTCCACCGCGTCGTCAATTGGGTCTGCCCATTTCCAGTAATTCGAGTCACCAAATCCAATTCGACTTAGCCACGTCTCTGCCTGGAGAAGGAAGGCAGATGAGTGCACCGGTTCGAAACGAAGTTTGCTTGCGGCCCGACCTTACGAACCCGCACCCCACCTGGCCGCCAAATTGTCAAAGAACCTGCCGCGACCGCGCGAGGCTCGCACACATCCGCGGGTGGACACTAAGCCCACGTCACCAGTGTATAGTTCCGCCGACAATTGTCAGTGAAGCAGGTCACGGCGCTCAGTGACAGAGGAGAGCAGTACAATGGTCACTTTATGGTAGCTCCCATACCCGTCGTCTTGGTTGACAAACCCATTTCACGAACGGGTCGAGCCGTCTTCCTTTTCTTGCATACGATTGCTGTATACGTGTGTGTCCTATTTTTCTCTCCGCAGGTGGTTTCGTTTTGGTTTCGTTGGCTCGCTCCGCGATTGCAGATTAACAGCAACATAACGTATTACGCCTGGCTCTGGCATCATGTCTTGCTGGTGAGCGTCGCTCCTGCACTGATCGTCGGATACCTCACCGTACGGCGGCTCAACTCGATGGCTACTTGGGCGTGGGCTGTCCCGGCACTTGTGCTGGCGTACAAGATGCTGACCTATCACGCGTCCGGGTCAGTACTCTATGAAAACCGGGTTTCTCTGTTTCAGTACTTCTTCGGGGTGATTCAGGCTGACGATCCATTCGTGGTTGATCCCTGGCGGCTGCTAATGCAGTGGGACGTAACTGCGCCGTTTTACGCTGGCGTCGCGTATAGCGCAGGCGCGCTGCTGTCCAAACACGGTGTTTTCAAATCCCTCTTCACATTCCACCATGTGAAAGAACCAAGTAATTGAAGCCACCAGGATCTCCTGTCCAAATGTTGTAATCTGAACTCACCTGCATGACCTACCAAAACACCGTGGAGCAACTCTATTCGCTCGGACACGAGCTGGCCTCAACGCCAGCGCACAAGTTCGACCTAGCTTACGTGCGCGCGATGCTGGAGGCGCTTGACCATCCTGAGCGGCGCTTTGCCAGTGTGCTCATAGCGGGGACGAATGGCAAAGGCTCGACCGCGGCGACATTGTCGTCCATCCTGCGGGTTGCAGGATACAAGACGGCGCTCTACAGCTCGCCTCACCTGGTGCGCATCAACGAGCGGCTGCGGGTTAACGGCGAGGCCATCAGCGATGCGGAGTTCGGCGCGATGCACGACCGGGTTGAGC
>JBKQKT010000142.1:0-3795 GCA_052147365.1 Candidatus Korobacteraceae bacterium
CGTAGCCATTGTCGCGGAAGGATACTTCGACGGCGTTGCCGGCCTTGGTGGTCATGATTTCGATGCGGGCCGGACGGCCAACTTCGTGAACCGCGTCATAAGCATTGTTCAGGATGTTCAGAAAAACTTGCTGCAACTGGTGGGCGTCGCCGATCACCTCGGGAAGTCCCTCGTCCAGATGTTCCACAACATCGACGCCGTGGCTGTTGAAGTCGTAGGACCGCAGCTGAATGGTGCGGCGCAGAATCAGGTTGAGCTGCACAGCATTGCGTTGCGGGGGCATTTGCCGGGCGAAGCTGAGCAGGTTCTGCACGATGGTTTTGGTGCGCTGGGCTTCCTGCAGAATGACGCGGAGATCTTTCCGCGCACTCTCGGGAATCTCAGGATTTTCGAGCAGCAGATCGGCAAAGCCGAGGATCGCGGTTAGCGGATTGTTTACTTCGTGGGCCACGCCGGAGACGAGTTGTCCGACAGCGGCCATTTTTTCTGCGTGCACCAGTTTGTCGCGCAGTTCGGCGGAGTCGGTAATGTCGGTCATAACCACGACGATGCTGTTGATGTTGTTCTGCTCGTCGCGCATGGGGCTAAGGTTCACCGAGAACTGTCCGACGTGACCATTGCCGCGTACGATCTGCAATTCAAGGTTGTCCACTTGTCCACCGCGGAGAGTGGCCTGCAGCGCGTCCGAAAGCGGACGCACATAGCCCGGCGCCGCTAACTCCAGCAACGGACGCCCCAGGAGTTCGCGCTGCTCGAAACCGGCTTCAGACCAACGTCGGTTGGCATAGCTGACGAGGCCGGCAGTGTCCGAGACCAGGATGAAGCTTTGCGTATTGCTGAGAATCTTGCCGGAGAAATCGCGCTCGCGTTGCAACTCCGATTGAAAGGTATGAAGGCCGGTGACATCGAGCATTAACCCGCGAATCTGCTGCAGCTTCCCCGCACTGTCGTACATGCCAAAGGCGTTGATGAGGACATAAATGGGAGAGCCGTTCTTGCGGCGCAGTGTGGCCTCAAAATTCCGCATGTGGCCGTGCTCTTCCATCGCCTGGCTGTGCAGCAACCGCTGTTCGGGGGAGAAATAAACCTGCGTGGGAATATCCACCTGTAGGAGTTCTTCGCGGCTGGAATAGCCGAGCATGGCGACCAGCGCGTCGTTGACCTCGACGAAGCGCCCTTCCGGCGTACTGAAGAACAATCCTTCCTGGATGTTGTCAAAGAGTTCGCGATAGCGGCGCTCGGCCTCGCGCCGATCGGTGATGTCTTTCAGCACGTGGATGGTTTGCAGGTTCTCCCCGGAGGCTCCGTGCACGCGCGAAGTGGAAACCAGATAGGTGCGGTCGAGTGCGGGGTGAACGAACTCGTCAGTTTCCTCGCCCATGGAGCGGCAGAAGGGACAGGAATAAAGCGTGGGCTCGCTGGTAAGAGCCAGCAGGGCGCGCATGTTAACGCCGATCAGTTCGCTCGGAGCAACTCCGATCATCGCCGCCAGGGAGCGGTTCACGCGCAAAACCTTGTCAGTTTCATCGTGTACTACGATCAAGTCGGTGATGGCATCGAAGATTTCCAGCCAGTGACGATTCGCCTGTTCGATGCGAGTAAACAAGCGCGCATTTTCCAAGGCCATGGCAGCATGCCCCGCGATGGCTTCGAGCAATTCGCGGTCATCGGCGCCGAGCGGCCGCGAGCGTCCAGCAAGGCAGAGCAAACCGGCAAGCTCTCCATTCGAGCCGGGCAGGCGCACGACCAGGCATTCCTTCCAATCAAGAATCGCAGCCAGCTCCGGGCCAAGGAGCTCGGAGGCGGTGCCAGAAACGATGGCATCCGCGTGGTTGGCTGCCAGCTCGGCAAGAGAGCGCGCGAAACGCCGCTGCAGCTGGTGATCTTCGCCGCGCGCGCCAGCCTCAAGGACAGAAGCATCCACACTACGATCGAGGCCGCCAGGATTGTGGCTCGAAGAGATGGCCGGATCAGCATCCTCGGAATCCGTAGCCGCTTTGTGCTGCTCACTCGAAGGCGTGATGGCCTTCGGCTGTGACAGCAGGGCAACGGTCTGAAATCGCCCATCCTGAAATAAAGCCAGGGCCCCGGCGCGCGCTCCGGTCAGTTCGACAGCTCGCTCGACAAATTTGCGGGCAAAATCCGGTAGCCGTAGCAGGCCATCGATTTCGCGCGCCAGTTGAATCAATACGTCGGAGCGCCGCCGGTTCAGTTCAGACTGATGCAGGTTATGAGCCACCTCCATGACCACCGAGACCTGCGCGGCCAAGGCGCGGGCGCGACGTATATCCTCACGGGAGATGCCCGTACCATCGAGACGGTCGAGCACGCCGAACATGCCGAGCACGGTTCCTTTGGCTCCCAACAGCGGCACGGTGAGCAACTGCTTGGCCTGATAGCGGGTGATTAGCTCCATGTCCACACCCGGCACCAGCTTGAGATCGTCAGACCAGAAAACCTCTTTTGCCCGGAGAGCATGCGTCGCAACACCCTCGGGAAAAATGTTATCGACCCGCTGCGGCTCACCTCGTTTTACGCCATAGCGCACGTGGAATTGCCCGTCCTCCAGCAGGGCAATGAACGAACGTCCGTAGCCCAGGAAGTCGGCGGCGCGAACCACGAAGGCCTGCAGAAAATGATCGAGGTCGCCGCTGGAGCTCAGTTCGGAGGAGATCTCCAGCAACTGATGTAGTTCGCGGGCTTGGCCCTGCGCGGTGGAACAGAGTTCGGCATGAGCCATGGCCACCGCGCCGAAGCCGGCAACCGCGGACACCAGCGATTTTTCCTCGGTGGTGAAGGCGCCGTCGATACGCGGATAGACCAGGATCGCCCCTTGCGTCCGCACGGTGCGAAAGGGCGCCGCGATCAGCACGCCGGGGGAGATCACGCTGCCCAGCGAGTGTTGATCGCTGCTGATCGAGATGGTGATGGCTTCGCCTGCCGAAACCGCGCGTTGCGCCAGATCGGCCGCGAAGCGGATGGTCTGGCGATCATGGCGGGCGCGGAACGAAGTGGCCAGTTGGGGCGTCTCCGCGGAGACGGCACGCAGCTCGAATGGTCCCTCGCGGCGCAGAAAAACCGAGACCAGGCGCGTGCGTAGCAGCAAGCGTAGACGGTCGGCAAGCGCCTCGGTAACTGAATCCACGTCCGGCGTGCTGTGCAATGCCGTGGCTACATCGGCCAGGATTTCGGCGCGCCGGTGTTCCTCACGCGAAACCTCGACCAACCGCGTTGCTTCGAGCAGGCTGCCCAGTTGTCCAGCGACGATGGTGGCTTTGGCTGCCAGGTCGTCGTTAAAGAACTCATCCTCGGAATCATGTAAGAAGGTCATCGCGCCGATGACTTCATCGAAGACCACCAGCGGAGCCGCCATGAGAGATCGGGCTTCAAATTCCTGGGCGGCGGGGAAGGTGGCGGAGCGCACGCGATTGACGAAGGTGGTACGACGCGAGCGAACCACTGAGGCGGTCACCGCGCTTTGCTGAGGCTGCAAGCGCAGTCCAACAAAATGCTCGGCCAGTTTGCCGTCCGCCTGTTCCCCAACGAGTTCGTCACCCGCATGACGTCGCCAGAAATATACCCCGGTGCATTGAAAGAACTCGCGCGTGGAACGGCAGAAAAGCTGGATGAGGGAAGTCGGATCGGCGCGTTCCGCAGCTTTCGCGGCGATCCGCAGAAGGAGTTTCTGAAACGCTTCGTCGGAACCACCCTGGACGCGGACTTCCGGCGACGGCGTCAAATTGCCTCCTGTCATATTCAGAGCGCTACCGAGTGCCGACGGACGATTTTAACGAT
>JBKQKT010000143.1:0-4044 GCA_052147365.1 Candidatus Korobacteraceae bacterium
CAATCAGATTGTGCAGTACCATGCCGCCGATGACCGCCACAATCATCCAGATGTAGAACTTGCTGATGTATGCGATGACTTTACTGCCAAAATCAGCTTTCGCCGCGCCGTCAGAGTGCACCTTGAAACTGATGAACTTTTCGTTGGCGCCGGGATGGCACTGGCCACAAGTCTTCGCCAGGTTGGCATGGTTGATAGTCGAACGGGGATCGCTCGAGGGCAGGATGTTGTGCACTCCGTGGCAACTGGCGCAATTGGCCACAGTGCTCGAACCTACTCTCGATGCCATCCCGTGATAGCTGGACAGGTAGGAACTGACACGTCCTCCGGGGACGCCGAACTCCGCTGACAGCTTTACGCTGCCGTGACAGGCCGCGCAGGTGTTTCCCACATTGCCGGAAGCCACCGCAGACTTGGGATCGCTGGGCGCCTTGATGCTGTGAATGCCGTGACAATCGGTGCACACCGGCGCCGCCCAGTTGCCACGCGCAATCGCTTGTCCGTGTGTGCTTTGAGTAAACTCTTTCTCTACGCTATCGTGGCACTTGGCGCACGTCATCGGGACGTTGAGCTTGGCGATCGGCGACTTGGGGTCGCCGGCGCCCAGGATGTCATGCTCGCCGTGGCAGTCTGTGCATACCGCAGCGGTGCCCGAACCTGCTGCTACTGCCTTGCCGTGTACGCTTTGCTGATACGAAGTGAAGGGTGCAGAACTCACGCCGCTCGATGCCATGACGAATTTTTGTCCGTGGCAGGCGCCGCAGGTCTGTGGAATGTTGGTGCGCGCGACCTTTGACTTGGGGTCGCTAAAGGAAAGCACTTCGTGAACGTTGCCGTGGCAGTCCTGGCACTTGGCAACGTTGCCATTGCCCGCAGCAGCGGCCTTGGCGTGGACGCCGTGATCATAGGCCGTTTGCTGGTCGGCGTGGCAGGTGGCGCAGACCGGCTTCGCCGGGGTTCCCTCATGCGGAACACCCTTGATGTCGGTGTGGCAGTCAGTGCAACCGAACGAGCTATGGACCGACGCCTTGAATTTGGCGTCATCAACATGCAGGCTGACCTGCTTGCCGTTCTCATCTTTCGTCAGACTGGAATCGTTATGGCAAGCCAGACAGTCGTCATTGCTCAACTTTGGGGCGGTTTTCGCCGCCGCGCCCAATGAGAGCAATAACGCAACACACAGAAACAGACCGCAGCGCTTCACGTAACCCCTCGCTTCGGGCGGCGCAATCGCATGCCGCCTTCTATTTAACGATGGCTGATACGGGTCGGAAGGGGCAATGAGTGGCCTCACACCAAGGTGTGACGTGTGTCACGTGGGGGTGTGCGTTTCGGGCCTGTCGTCTGCCCGACTTGCGAATTCGCGGTGAGAAGCAGGACCTCGAACTACGGCGTTATCTCCCAGACCACACCGTATCCCTGTGAGCCGCCGCTGCGGGTTGTGCCGTAAAGATTACCGTTAGAGTCAATTACCACGTTGGATGTCGGAAGGGCCCCGTCGTAGCCCGAAAAGTCGTGCAGCGAGGTGTACGTCCAACTGCCGCCTGAGGGTGTCAGCTTAAAGACCGAGCCGTAGCCGTTGCCGCTATCGCAGGCGGTTGTGCCGTAGAGATTGCCCGCCGCGTCCATGACGAGACTGGCCCACGGCCCGCAAACAGTGCCGTTGGACAAATTGGCAAAACTATAGAGCAGGCTATAGGTCCAGTCGCCACCAGAGGGTGACAGCTCGAAAGCCGTACCGCCGCCCGTACCCCCGGCAGCGGTAGCGCCGTAGAGATTGCCCAATCGGTCAAAGATGAGGCCGGCGAAGGGTTCGCTGTTACTCGGCAAATTGTAGAGAACCGTTCTTGTCCAGCCCGATCCTGCTACGTAAGTCAATTGGTAAACGACGGGTGCCGCCGACGTCGTCGTACCGTAGAGGTTGCCGGCCTTGTCGAGAATCACCCCGCCTGATGGATTCTCGCTAAAGAAGCTGTAGAGAACGCTTTCCGTCCAGCCGCCCCCTGAAGGCATAAGCTCATAAACAGCACCCTGGTCATAAAAGCCCCCGTTGCCGGTTGTTCCGTAGATGTTACCCGCCGGGTCAAAACTGATGTCACCCGAAGCGCCCGCTCCGTCAGGATGCCCCGTGAAGCGATAGAGCACGGTTTCCGTCCAGGGGCAGAGTGCGCTTTTGCAGGCCGTCGGTGAGGGTCTCAGCTTGAAAACCGTGCCGCAACCGCCGCTGCAACCTCCGCCGGTGCCACCAACGGCTGTCGGGCCGTAGAGAGCGCCGTCCGGGCCGAAGGTTACTCTGTTTTGGGGAAGAGCTCCGTCAGGCTCACCGGCAAAGCTGTAGAGGGAGTTAAAGACCCAGCCGGAGCCCGTACGCTTCAACTGGTAAACCGCGCCGTCACCGTTGCTGCCGCCATATCTTGCCGTGCCGTAGAGATTTCCTGCGCCGTCCATCGCCAAGCCGGCCCAGGGGTTTCCCCCGTCCTGTCCGCCGGTGAAAGTGTGCAGCATGTTGAACCTTTGTGCCCGCGCTGATGGCGTCAGGACGACCGCCAGCACAAGTACGATCGTGACCGGAATAACCATGCTTTGAGCAGGGCTACGCATGAGGCACTCCTTTGATCGGCAGGAAGAACTGCAGGCGCCTATAACGATACTACTTTCAGAAGGCGTAGCGCAGCGCCAGCGTCGTGTTATTGGCGTGGAAATAGCGCGGTGCGGTCGGCCCGACGAAGGAGCCTTCGCCGTACTGGTAATAGTTATAGCCTGCCTTGAAGGTGACGTTCTTGTAGACATTGACATCCACCGCGCCCAGGGGCGACTGGTAGATGGAGGAGAGCGGGCCGAGCGGCAGCAGCGAGTTGAAAGATGTCGTGGTGCCCTGGTTGTCCACAACGTTATAGCCCAGGCGCATGGTGACACGCTCGATCGGCGTCAGCGTAAGTGCAATGTAGCCGTACTGAGTGTGGGTCTTGTAAATGCCGTAGGTTTCCAGCAGCGTGTTGTCGCCGAGGCAGGGGGAAGATTGCGGCGGGGGAGTCGAATCCTGGAAGCAGAGAAGGATGTTCTGCTGCAGGGCGTCGAAGTTGTAGCCCAGATCGAGTCCCCAGCGAGGGCCGGGCATAATGGTTGCGTTGACCACAGCGCTGTAATTGTGCTGGTTGAAGTTGATGTCGGGGGCATTGTTCTTGCTTTGCTGGAAAACCAGGTTGCCGCCGATGGTCAGCCAAGGGCGCGGAGCGTAGGAGACGTTCCCTTTGGCGTTGAAGAAGCTCGTTGGATCGGTGCGATAGATCCAGTTATCGGCGCTTCCAACTTCAGCGTTGAGACTGGCGTGGAACGTGCTCCCGATGCGGTACCATGCGCCCAGAACTTCGGAATAGCGGTTGATGGTGGTCGTCGGGTTGCCAAACGGCGCGATCACCCCGGTGAATGTGCAACTGCCATCGGGGTTCAGCGGCAATCCAACGCAATTGCCGCGGTTCGGATTATTCGGGTAATAAATGTCGCCCAGAGCTATCTGATCGCTATTTCCCGGCTGAATAATGTCTTGAGTCCAGTTGAACCCGATGTGTATGCCGAAGTAGTGGGTGATGTCGTATTGCAACTGGATTTCGTTCTGCTTCATGTTCTGATAGACCAGGTTGGTGTTCGTTTCATTGATGATGTCCGCGGGCGAGCTGGAGTTGTGCAACAGTATGGTCGGCGGGAATGTGGCTATGGGAGTCAGCAGCGTTGCGGAGCCTGAGCTGGCACCCGTGAAGTAATTGGTCGTCAGGTCCAGGTAATTTCCGGCCACGCTGAAATTGCGGAAGCGAAACGTCTCCACCAGGCGAAGCTCGTCGTTAATGTGAAACGTCGCCGACGCATCGGCGGAAGACGTGTTCCAGCGGGAGTTGGAGTTGCTGCCGGCCGTGTTAAACCCAAGATTATTGCTGCGAGTAATCAGGCCGGTAAAAGTCTCGTTGAGCGGCGTGCTGGAGCTGGCATGGCTGTACTGATACTGGCCGGTAAAGTCCAGCCACTTCAGCGATGACGACTTCAAGTTGA
>JBKQKT010000144.1:0-3792 GCA_052147365.1 Candidatus Korobacteraceae bacterium
CGTAGCCATTGTCGCGGAAGGATACTTCGACGGCGTTGCCGGCCTTGGTGGTCATGATTTCGATGCGGGCCGGACGGCCAACTTCGTGAACCGCGTCATAAGCATTGTTCAGGATGTTCAGAAAAACCTGCTGCAGTTGGTGGGCGTCGCCGATTACCTCGGGAAGTCCCTCGTCAAGATGTTCCACAACGTCCACGCCGTGGCTGTTGAAGTCGTAGGACCGTAACTGAATCGTCCGGCGCAGAATCATGTTGAGCTGCACGGCGTTGCGTTGCGGAGGCATTTGCCGGGCGAAGCTGAGCAGGTTCTGCACAATGGTTTTAGTCCTCTGGGCTTCCTGCAGAATGACGCGCAAATCCTTCCTGGCGGTCTCGGGAATCTCAGGATTTTCAAGCAGCAGATCGGCAAAGCCGAGGATCGCGGTCAGCGGATTATTCACTTCGTGGGCAACTCCTGAGACGAGTTGTCCGACAGCAGCCATTTTTTCGGCGTGCACCAGTTTGTCCCGCAGTTCGGCCGAGTCGGTAATGTCGGTCATGACCACGACGATGCTGTTGATGTTGCTCTGCTCGTCGCGCATAGGGCTGAGGTTCACCGAGAACTGGCCCGCGTGACCATTGCCGCGCAGGATCTGCAATTCGAGGTTGTCCACCTGTCCACCGCGCAGAGTGGCCTGCAGCGCATCCGAAAGCGGACGCACATAACCCGGTGCGGCCAACTCCAGCAACGGACGCCCCAGAAGTTCGCGCTGCTCGAAACCGGCTTCGGACCAACGCCGGTTGGCATAGCTGACGAGGCCCGCGGTGTCAGAGACCAGGATGAAGCTTTGCGTATTGCTGAGAATTTTGCCGGAGAAATCGCGCTCGCGTTGCAACTCCGATTGATACGTATGGAGCCCCGTAACATCGAGCATCAAACCGCGAATCTGCAACAGCTTCCCCGCGCTGTCGTACATGCCAAAAGCGTTGATAAGTACATAGATGGGAGAGCCGTTCTTCCGGCGCAGTGTGGCCTCAAAATTCCGCATATGGCCATGCTCTTCCATCGCCTGGCTATGGAGAAGCCGCTGTTCGGGAGAGAAATAAACCTGGGTGGGAATATCGACCTGCAGGAGTTCTTCGCGGCTGGAATAGCCGAGCATGGCAACCAGCGCATCGTTCACCTCAACGAAGCGTCCTTCCGGCGTGCTGAAAAACAATCCTTCCTGAATGTTGTCAAACAGTTCGCGATAGCGGCGCTCGGCCTCGCGCCGATCGGTAATATCTTTCAGCACGTGGATAGTTTGCAGGTTCTCCCCGGAGGCTCCGTGCACGCGCGAAGTCGAAACCAGATATGTGCGGTCGAGCGCGGGGTGAACGAATTCGTCGGTTTCTTCGCCCATGGAACGGCAGAAGGGGCACGAATAAAGCGTGGGCTCGCTGGTAAGGGCCAATAAGGCGCGCATGTTTACGCCGATCAGTTCGCTCGGAGCGACTCCGATCATCGCCGCCAGGGAGCGATTCACGCGCAAAACTTTGTCGGTTTCATCGTGCACTACGATCAAATCGGTGATGGCATCAAAGATTTCCAGCCAGTGGCGATTGGCCTGTTCGATGCGAGTAAACAAGCGCGCATTTTCCAATGCCATGGCGGCATGGCCCGCGATGGCTTCGAGCAATTCGCGGTCTTCCGCGCCGAGCGGCCGCGAGCGTCCAGCAACGCAGAGCAAACCGGCAAGCTCTCCGTTCGAGCCGGGAAGTCGCACGACCAGGCATTCCTTCCAATCCAGAATCGCGGCCAGCTCCGGCCCGAGCAGCTCGGAGGCGGTGCCCGAAACGATGGCATCCGCGTGGTTTGCCGCCAGCTCCGCGAGCGCGCGCGCGAAACGTCGCTGCAGCAGGTGATCTTCGCCGCGCGCACCAGCCTCGAGAACGGAAACGCCCACACTACGATCCGGGCCGGAAGGATTGTGGGCCGAAGAATCGGTCGGCTCAGCACTCTCAGAATCCGTAGCCGCTTTGCGATGCTCAGCTGGCGGGAGCACATTCGGCCGTGGCAGCAGGGCAACCGTCTGAAATCGTCCATCTTGAAATAAAGCCAGGGCCCCGGCGCGCGCTCCGGTCAATTCGACAGCTCGCTCGACAAATTTACGTGCAAAATCCGGCAGCCGGAGCAAACCATCGATTTCGCGCGCCAGTTGAATCAATACGTCGGAGCGCCGGCGGTTCAGTTCAGACTGGTGCAGGTTATGAGCCACCTCCATAACCACCGAGACCTGCGCCGCCAAAGCGCGGGCGCGACGTATATCCTCGCGGGAGATGCCCGTACCATCAAGACGATCGAGCACTCCGAACATGCCGAGCACGGTTCCTTTGGCTCCCAACAGGGGTACGGCGAGCAACTGCTTGGCCTGATAGCGGGCAATCAACTCCAGGTCCGCTCCCGGCACCTGCTTGAGATCGTCGGACCAGAAAACCTCTTTTACCCGGAGAGCCTGTGTCGCCGCTCCCTCGGGAAAAATGTTATCGACCCGCTGCGGCTCACCTCGTTTTACGCCGTAGCGCACGTGGAATTGCCCATCCTCAAGCAGGGCAATGAAGCAACGGCCGTAGCCCAGGAAGTCGGCGGCGCGGACCACGAAGGCTTGCAGAAAATGATCGAGGTCGCCGCTGGAGCTTAGTTCGGAGGAGATCTCCAGCAACTGATGCAGCTCGCGGGCCTGGCCCTGTGCGGTGGCACAGAGTTCGGCGTGAGCCATGGCCACCGCGCCGAAGCCGGCCACCGCGGACACCAGCGACTTCTCCTCGTTCGTAAAAGCGCCGTCGGTACGCGGGTAGACCAGGATCGCGCCTTGCGTACGAGCGGTGCGGAAGGGCGCCGCAATCAGCACGCCGGGGGAAATCACGCTGCCCAGCGAGTGTTGGTCGCTGCTGATCGAGATGGTGATCGCTTCGCCCGCGGAAACCGCGCGTTGCGCCAGATCGGCGGCGAAACGAATGGTCTGGCGATCATGGCGGGCGCGGAAAGAAGTAGCCAGTTGGGGTGTCTCGGCGGAGACGGCACGCAGCTCGAAGGGTCCCTCGCGGCGCAGAAAAATCGACACCAGGCGCGTGCGCAGCAGCAAGCGAAGACGGTCGGCAAGCGCCTCGGTAACGGAATCCACGTCCGGCGTGCCGTGCAATGCGGTGGCGACATCGGCCAGGATTTCGGCGCGCCGGTGTTCCTCACGCGAAACTTCGACCAACCGGGTCGCTTCCAGCAGGCTGCCCAGTTGTCCCGCGACGATTGTGGCTTTGGCTGCCAGGTCTTCGTTGAAGAACTCATCGTCGGAGTCATGCAAGAAGGTCATCGCGCCGATGACTTCATCAAAGACCACCAGCGGAGCGGCCATGAGAGAACGGGCCTCAAATTCGTGGGCTGCGGGGAAGGTGGCCGAGCGTACGCGGTTGACGAAGGTGGTGCGCCGCGAGCGAACTACTGAGGCAGTCACAGCACTTTGCTGAGGTTGCAGACGCAGTCCTACAAAATGCTCGGCCAACTTGCCGTCGGCTTGCTCCCCAACCAGTTCGTCGCCCGCGTGTCGCCGCCAGAAATATACCCCGGTGCATTGAAAAAACTCGCGCGTGGCGCGGCAGAAGAGTTGGATCAGGGAGGTCGGATCGGCGCGTTCCGCAGCTTTCGCGGCAATCCGCAGAAGGAGTTTCTGAAACGCTTCGTCGGAACCACCCTGGACGCGGACTTCCGGCGACGGCGTCAAATTGCCTCCTGTCATATTCAGAGCGCTACCGAGTGCCGACGGACGATTTTAACGAT
>JBKQKT010000145.1:0-4518 GCA_052147365.1 Candidatus Korobacteraceae bacterium
TGGGGTCAATCTGGGGCCCCAAATTGCTGGCGATGTTGGTGTTGGGGATGGAGACGCCGTCAATCAGCCACTGGACCTGATGGCCTCCATTCATGTGCAGCATATCGTGCGTCACATAAGTAGCCGGCACATAGTCGGTGATCATCTCCAAGCCGTTGGTGCGGTCCGCTCCTGGGGTTTCCCGGATGTCTTGGCGGTTAAGCATCGTCGTCGGCGTGACACTGTCCATGGGCGCCGCCACTGGAGTTCCCGATACGACGATGTTTTCCCGCGTGCCTGCGACGGCCAATTTGAAATGCAGCACCGGGCTCGTGTCGGACTGAACAATGACGTCTTGTTGCATTTGCAGGAAACCCTGCGACGAGACTGTGACCGTGTAAGTCCCTATGGGGACCGAACGGAAATCGAATTCTCCGCTGCCGCTGGAGTCTTGAGACTGTGTCCACTCCGAGGTTTGAGCCTTGAGTGTAAGGTGTGCGCCTTGAATAGGGCGGTGCTGCGGATCGTGAACGACGCCGCGAACGGAGCCGAAAACGGTCGCCGGCAGGGGCGAAGCAAGGAAGAGGAGAGCCGTTACTAAACTCACTACCACGGGAGCCGGTATTCTTGCCTGAAACGATTGCATAGCAGTTCTCCCGGAATCCGCATTGCCTACACACGCGCCGCACGGTCATCCCGCGGGGAGCCAGCAGGCGTTAGCGAAGGACACTTTTCTTAGCGTGGAAAACGCCGCCGCGAACTGCGTGTCAGCCCTCGCAAACAAACGATGCATGCCTGGGCAATCGAGCGTAAGTCAGTTCCGGCGAAATGGTGACGCTACAGAATCAGGACCGGGAAACGGGTGGCGCGCGTTCGTGGGAGATACTTGGAGTCTGGAGAGCAATCAATGCCGGCGCGGGCAGTATTAGGAGCTGTCCCTGGGCACTGATGCTAAGAACGCTGGGCGACTCCTTCAGAGCTGTCGCAGGTGAAATGACCGCGCCGGGGTTTCGGTACGGGCAGTTGGGTGCGCTGATTCGGAAGCCGTCCCCGGTCGAGGACATTGCACAGTGATGCTTGCCCTCCCGGCGACAGCACGCAGGAATTGCGCTGGGTTGCGCCTGCAAGAAAGGCAAAGCGAGCCCGAAGCACCACAGCGCGAGCAGCAAACTGGCAGGAACCCGACGCATAAGCTGATGGATTGTACAACATTACACGTGACGGTGATGTCAGCTATGTCATGCGAAGCCGGCTGCGGAACGCTATTAGCTGGCCTTCGCAAGTTACAATCACAACAGGGGGATTGTTGTGCGCTACCTAATCGTTCTGCTTGCCCTTGCCGGAATGGTGGTTTCCGGACTGGCGCTGAAAGTCCACTACGACACGGGTTCCGAGCCCTGCCGCATCAACGACAAGTGGGACTGCGGCGTCGTGAACCACAGTCCCTATGCCGTGTTTCACGGGGTGCCGGTGGCGGCCATCGGCATCATTGGTTATCTGCTTATGGCGATCCTGGGGTTTCTGCGGCGGCAGGCGCTGCTTCTGCCGGCCGTCCTTGTGGGGCTCGCCTTTGCGTTATATCTGACGAACATCGAAGCCCACGTTCTGGGCGTGTGGTGTCTGTATTGCGTGATATCGCAGGCGATCATCGCTGTGCTGACTTTGCTGGCCCTGGCCTGGTTGGGATGGGCGAGACTTCGCGGCACGAACGCCTGAACAACACCGTCTGAACTGATCGGTAATCGCGCGATTTTATAGATTGTGGCTAAACTGTTCGGGTAAGGTTTGATCGCACTCGAACTAGATAAGAGGACAAGTTGGCATGGCGAACGGTTCGAAAAAGGGCGTCATCGGAATTTTGACTGGCGGGGGCGATGTGCCGGGCCTGAATCCGGCGATCCGCGCGGTGACTATCCGGGCCCTTGGGGAAGGTTACGAGGTTATCGGCATACGTCGAGGTTGGGCTGGCCTTGTGGACATTGTGCGTGACAAAGATTACGACAACAGCGACAATTTTCAGACTCTGTCCGAAGAACTGGTGAACCGCGTCGGTCGCAGCGGCGGAACTTTTCTGCACACCTCGCGCACTAATCCCTCGCGGGTCAAGAAGTCGAGCGTCCCTCTACACCTGCAGGACGCCTACGGCGAGGAAAGAAACGACGTCACCCCCGAAGTGCTGAAGAACCTGGAATGGCTCGGGATCAAATATCTGATTCCAATTGGCGGCGACGACACGCTGAGCTATGCGGTGCGGATGTCGCAGGAAGGGGTGAAAGTGATCGCCATTCCCAAGACCATGGACAACGATGTTCCGGGAACAGACTATTGCATCGGCTTCAGCACTTGTGTGACCCGCATCATTGAGATGACGAACGCGCTGCGGACGTCCGCCGGCTCGCATGAACGTCTTCTGGTGCTGGAAGTGTTTGGACGCTATGCAGGGTTTACGGCCATACTACCAACCATGGCCGGAGCGGCACACCGCTGCGTAATTCCAGAGTACAAATTCAATATGGAGCTGCTGGCTGAGTTGCTCATGCACGACCGGCGCCACAATCCCAGCAAATATTCGGTGGTGCTCATTTCCGAAGGTGCGATGTTTGAGGGCGGAGAAATGGTCTTCGAGGAAACCACAACGGACGCTTACGGACACAAGAAACTGGGCGGGATCGGCGACCTGGTCTCCCACAAGCTGAAGGAGCTTTCAGCGAAGTACAACAACGGCAAGACGGTGGACGTAATGGACCAGAAGCTAGGCTATCTGGTCCGCTGCGGCCATCCGGACGCCATCGACTCAATCGTGCCCATGGCCTTCGGCAATCTTGCCCTCGACCTTCTGCTAAATGGGATGCATGGAAGGCTGGTGGTGCTAAAGGATGGACGTTACGACAACGTGCCGATCGAAGCTGTCGTGGCTACTAAGAAAGTGGTCAATGTGAAAGAGCACTACAACACTGAACGGCTGCGTCCGCTCTATAAGAGCTTCCAAATGAAGCCTCTGTTTATCATGGCTAGCATGGGGTAGAGGCTGATGAGAATAGGTCTAAGCGCGGGCGGCATCCGGCGCTGAACCTAGCCTCACGAGCGCTTCTTTAAGAGGATGATGTTGTTGTAGCAGACGGAGGTAGTCCGACTCGTCTGCGGACATCTTCGCCCGAATAATTTCAACAAGCGCCCGCTTTTGATTGCGGCTCCAGCCTTTCACCCCGGCTATGAGCGACAGAACGAAGGCGAAATCCTTGAACGCCTGCTGCTCGAGGGGTGTCCATCTGCTTGGATTAACCCGCAGAATTGCGGCCAGTGCTGCTGATGTGGCGCGGCCCATGCTTTCGGGGTCGCCCTCAAATTTCTCTGCCATGCGTCGCTGTACTGCCAATCCAATGTTGCGCACGGAGAAGGTGTCCCACAGTCCGCGCGGCCCGTCGCCAAATTCGTAGAACACATGTCCGGAAGCCAGCTTGCGCAGGGTGCGGGCCGGAGTTCGATAGGCGGGCTGGCCTGCGATTTTTGCCTCTTCTCGCTGAGTTAAGGCCAGCAATTCGTGACGTCCGGGCCGGAAGCCGAACTTGCGGTAAAACCAGAATGCTCCCGACTTGATCGCTTCTTCATTCTGGTCGCCTAGTTGGTACGGATATACGGAGAAGCAGGTAACATCGGTGAGTTGATGCAGTAGATGGAGCACCTTGGAATAGATCCAAGCGGTCTCGCCGTCGCGGAATGCGTAGAAGGTGTTGAATCCAACCTCCATCCAATCGAAGAGGGAAATACCCTCGATGTAGTTGATGGGCACACCGTTCTTAAGCGTAATTCCGGCGTGATAGGCGCGTAGCGGCAAACGCCGACCGGGCGGCAAGCCCCAGAGAAAGATGTGCACGCCTCGGCCAACATCGGCTTCGACCACGTTCGAAGCGTCGCCTCGCGTTGTGCCGTAGAGTTCGCGATAGCGGACGGTGAGTGCGTCCCGCACCATGTCGAGGATTTCCTCGCCCTCGCGCCGGGAGAGCTTACGAATTGGTAACGGCGGCGAGCCGAGCTCCGCTTCGATCGACACCCTATTGCGGCGAATCAGCGGTTCCCGGTGGAAGTACATTGCTTGCGGATTACGGCGGCCGCCCGTCCGGCTTGCCGCGGAATCGCCCAAATTCCACGCTACGTTGATCTTTAATGAATCGTACCAGGCGGTCTTCTGCAGCATCGTCATCGGCACATCTTTGAGTCGCTGCATGAGCCAGGGCAGGATTCGCTCTGCTCCACCAGCGGCGCATCCCAGCCAGTCCAAATAAGGTGTATCAGCTTCGACCAGCGAGTCATCGGCAAGCAGCGGGAGAAACCACGGCAGGCTCACGGCCAGTTGTCGGTCTTGCTCGTCAATATCCCACGCTACGCTTAACTGCTCCGGATAGCTCTCCACTAGCCAGCGTGCAAGCTCGTAGGTGAAAGCGTCGGAGATGACGGTGCCGGCGATGCCGGAGACCTGCTCCGGTTCGAACAACTCCATATCTGCGCCGGAATCGCGGAGCCTTGCGACCTGTTTCGCGA
>JBKQKT010000146.1:0-5513 GCA_052147365.1 Candidatus Korobacteraceae bacterium
TCAACGCGACGATGGATTGGTGAGGGCAGCGCTCAGGTTGATGACATTCGCGCCGGCGCCGATTACATCGGTAATGGCCATGGCCAGCTCTTCCGGAGTCGCGCTCGGCATCTGCCCGTTGCCATTCTTGTTTTCTGTGAAGATTGGACGCAGCAGAAGCGTGCAGCCCGGGCAGATTGCCGGAGCTTGGGATCCCCGGCGCGCTACCAGCATTCCGGCAACGAAAGTACCGTGCATACACGCCACGCTTTCCCGGCGCGAGCAGGAGGCACCAACGGCAGCCGGGATTTCCCTTATTGTCGACTGGGCTAGATCGGGATTGTCGAGAGCGACCGGACCATCAATCAACGCCACTGCCACTTCAGCTCGCCCCTGGCTGCGTGACATTAATGGCGGAAGCCGGACCAACTGCAGAGCGCCCATGCCAATGGTCCTTCCCACGAATGGCAAGGAACTGTAGCACAGACTTGACAGAAGTCAACCCCAAAAAGTGGGTCCAAACTGGGAATTAATACTCAATTTTTCTCGCGGATTTCGATAGATGCAGGAGAGATTGCCTACTGCACCGGCGCAGAAGCCGCTGGAGAAAGGGCCGCCTGCTGGCACTCTTTGGCGGACTGGAGCAGCTTGTCGAAGCCGGGCAGTGGCCGGAGCTTGCGCAGCAGCGGGTCGAACTGCAGTTGTGAGTAGGAGCAGTAGTTCTGGTCGATTGCGCCTTGCAGCATACGCAGCGCTGCCTGCCGTTTGCCGCATTCGGCGAAGAGCGCGCCCTGGTAATACAGCAGCTCGGCGTCGGGCGCGGACGGCGCAGTGGTTTCCGCCTCGTGCGCCAGTTGGTCCAGGTCGGATGCAGGACGGAGACCGAGGCAGGCCTCCAGCAGATCGCGATGGTAGCGCGGAGCGGTCGGCATGTGCTTCACCGCCTCGCGCGCTTCCTCAAGCTTTCCTTCGCGCAAGAACAGCGAGGGCGTGATGTAGTTCGCCCATTCCGAGCCTGCGTCAAGGCGAATAAAATCGGCGGCCCGCGCGGTGTTGCCCAGGTCCAGGAAAGCCCACGCGCATGAGCGGAACGTGTAATTGCCCGGATCGAGCGTCAGCGCCGCGTCGCATTCCTTCGTCGATTGCTCCAGCATCCCCAGGTAGCGATAAACGACGGACATCACGAAATGAGCTTGGCCGCTTTGCGGACGGCTCTTGAGCAGCGCCTGCGCAGCCACGTAAGCTTTTCCCAGCTCGGCGCGCTCAACCCGGTTGGCGATAAGTTGTCCGGCGGCGACAATGCGGTTCGGATCCAGCTGCAGAGCGCGCTCATAGGCCTTGGTGGAGAGTTGGAATCGCTCCTCGCCGCCGTCCGAATAATCTGCGTCGTAGTAGTCACGCAGACCCAACTGTTCCCAGGCTGGCGCGTAGTTCGGGTCGGCTGCTACGACGTGCTCCAGAACTGCGATAGCGTCCTTGTTGGCCGCGGCGTCGTGCGGCAAAGCGATTGCATGCAAGTAGAGATCGTAGGCCTGCGGATCTTTGGGACGAGAGCCGGCCTCGATGATCCCTCCCGCGGCTCCCAAAGCCTGCAGCAGACCTTGACGCAACTGGGACGTCATGATGTTCTGCAGAGCGATGAGGTCGTCAGCCGGCGCGGTGAAGGTGGTCTGCCAGCGCAGCCGGTCATTCTGCGCGTCAATCGCCTCCAAAGTGACGATGAGGTTGTCACCCTGCTTCAGGAAGTGTCCCGTCACAACCGTCGCGACGTGCAGCTCGTGCCCGGCTTTGCGCGGATCGACGTCGCCGGCGGCATACTTCTGGGTGAGCGAGGACGGACGAACATCGAGGGTACGGGTGTACGTAAGCGTGTTGGCAATTTCGTCAGCCAGTGCGGAGCGAAGAAACTCGACGCTGACGTCGCCGTTGACGCTGCGTAATGGCAGCACAGCGATCGTGTTCTTCGGTGCGCCGCCGCCTCCACGCTGCTTGAACCAGAACGCCGCAATCGCGGCCAGCGCTAGCACCAGAAGCGCGCCCATGCCGAGCAGAAGATAAGTTTGCAGCTTGCTGCTGGTCTGAAAGGTGGTCGTCTTGATGCGATACGGCAGCGGCGGCTTCAGTCGTCCCGTGCCGGTTACTGACGGCTCAGTTTCCCGCTTCAGCGATTCAAGATCACCTTTCATCGCCACCGCGTTCTCGTAGCGCTTGCCGCGCTCCTTCTCCATCGCGCGGCCCAGAATGCCTTCCAGGTCAGCAGGAAGCGTGGGGTTCAACTTGAGCGGCGAGACCGGCTTCTGGTTCATCACCGCTTCCAAAGTGGTGACCATGTTGTTCCCGGAAAACGGCTTCTTGCCGGTCGCCATCTGGTACAACACAGCCCCGAGCGAGAACAGGTCGCTGCGGGGATCGAGTTCTTCGCCGCGCGCCTGCTCGGGAGACATGTAAACTGCCGTGCCAAAGATCTCGCCGGCCATGGTCAGGTCTTCCTTCGGCTCACCGTCGCTGCTGTCGAGGGCACGTGACACCTTGGCCAGACCGAAGTCGAGGATCTTGACCTGGCCCGAATTGGTGAGGAAGATGTTGGCTGGCTTGATGTCGCGGTGAACGATTCCCTTGGCATGACAGGCGGCCAGCGCGTCCGCCACCTGGATGCCAGCATCGAGAATCTCGTCCAGCTCCATCGGCTTGCCCTTCAACCGCTCTTTCAGGCTCATCCCTTCCAGCTTCTCCATGACGATGAAGGGATGTCCCTCGAAATCTTCAATATCGTGGATGATGCAGATGTTGGGATGGTTTAGCTGCGAAGCGGCCCGGGCCTCGCGCAGGAAGCGGTCGAGGGCCTTGCGGTCATGGGCCAGGTTGTCAGGAATGAACTTCAGCGCGACGTGACGGCCGAGGCGCGTATCTTCGGCCTCGTAAACCACGCCCATACCGCCGCCACCGAGCTTCCCCAGGATGCGGTAGTGGGAAACGGTCTGGCCGATCAATCCTGGGGCCGCGGTTTCCATTTGGCGGTAATGTTAGGCTGCGGCGAGAAGTCAGGTCAACCCAGGTGGGGGGTAAGCTACATGACAGGAAAAAGTGTCCCACCCCGTAACGTTCTGGTAAACCACCCAAGTTAATCAATCAGTAAATGGCCAGAGATCGACGGCCAGTGCGCTCAGGGGCGAGCCGCTTGGCTTCCCCGCTGAGGCTCATGGGCCGGGAGCGCGGAAAGTGGCTTGTGGCTAGGTCCCAAAGGCGCGGGCTACGGACGGGGGGATGGGCCCTGGCCCCTGGTACGGAGCGGCGCGGTGTGCGGGGCTGGGGATTGGCCGTTAGCCACAGCGGGGGCGCGAGCAGGGAAGGGCCTAGGGCGGTCGCGGGCCCAGCGGGGCGCGACCCCTCCTAGTCGCCTTGTTATCGCCGATATTCCGCCACCATTCGTGTTAGTCCCGGCGGGGCACATTGCCTGCCCATAAAAAACACTGATTGCAAACGACAAACAACTCGACTATAGTTCCCATCACTTCACGACGTCTTCACGCAAGGTCTCGGACCCTTTGCCGTCGGCGTCACTTCCTAGCTCGTCACCTTGTGGAGGATCGCTATGTTTTCACTCGCCGCCCTGATCTTTTCTTCTTCGTCCGTGCTACGTTCCACGATTCGCCCAAACACTTCTTGGCTCCTGATGCGAACGCTAGGAACTGCGGTTCTGATCTTGGGCTCTCCCGGACTAGTCCATGGTCAGTGTGAGTACAACCCTTCCTCCTTGACGTTTAACAGTGCCGGACTCCAGTGTGTAAACTTTAACCCGGACGGCCAATGGAATTGCAACGTGCGTCTCCTAAGTACGAACGGACAAGGCCCCGCTAGCTTCTGCACACTTAATGGCTCGGATGGCTGTACGAATAATCAGATTCCGTGCGGCTCGTATGGGGATATATATTGCAGGTCGATAACGGATGTGTACGCAAATGTCATGGGCGAGAAGATTGCCGTCACCAGTAATGGTCTCGTTTCGCCCAGCTGCCAAGAGCAGACACAATATATTGCGGGTTTGGGAAGCGTTGGAACGTCAACAAACCCACAAGATTCCAGTGGTGAACCTATTGCTACCGGAAATGGAAACTTCTATTACCAGCACGTCGACCTCTCAGCTGTCGACCATATTGCTGGCCTACCGCTCTTCTTCCAGCGAACCTACAACTCTTTAGATAATTACCCAGGTCCACTGGGTAATAACTGGACGCATAACTTCAACATCACTATCGGCGCGATAACACAGAATGGCATGTTGACCGGTGCCTTGGTAAAGTGGGGCGACGGCCATGGTGAGGTCTTTACGTTGACCAGTTCCGGTTATGTTCCTGCTCCCGGTGTAACGAACTCACTGACGCGCGATCCGGTCAGCCTAGACTACACATTAACTCGGAAGGACGGGGTTCAGTATTTGTTTACTTGGGACGGAATACTTCAGAGCATTGCCACTCCAAATCAGCTCTCTATTACGGTCTCGCGAGATGCCCACTACAACATTACGGCTCTTACAGCTATTCAACAACAATTGCTTCTTACCTACGATGGAAATGACCGACTCACCCGAGTCGCCGACCTCAGCGGCCGCACAGTCTCGTACTCCTACGATGCGACGGGGAATTTGATTTCAGCCGTAGATCCATTCGGTAATGTGACGCATTATACATACGACGTAAACGGCAGGATAAGCTCGATAACCCTTCCAAACAACAGCATTCTGGTACACAATTCCTACGATTCTACGGGCCGCGTAATCTCACAAGCCAACGCAAACGGCTTCACGACTACATTTGCGTATAACACCCCCACATCAGGCCAGACCACGATAACCGATCCTCTCGGCCATAGCTCCGTTCATACGTATGATTCTTCGCTGCGGATCACAGCAGTCACTGATCCTTTGGGGAACACGATACGCTACGGGTACGACGCCAACAACAACATTTCCTCTGTGCAGGATGCACGCGGCAAGACCAGCAATTACACGTACGATTCGTTTGGCAATGTGCTGAGCTTTACCGATCCCCTGGGCAACACCACTTCGTTGACATACAACTCCTTTAGCAAACCGCTTACGGCGCAGACGCCGAAGGGGATTACCACTACGTTCGCCTATGATTCAAAGGGCAATCTCACGAGTATCCGGGATGCACTGGGGGATACGACCACTTTTGCCTATGATCAAAGTGGCGATCTCGATTCTGTAACAGATGCACGGAATAATACGACCACTCTTACATACCGGGGATCATGCGACTTCTGTATTTCGAAGATTACAGATCCGCTAGGAAATAGCACCAGTTTCGCTTATGACACCCTCGGGCGACCCACGTCAGTGACTGATCCCAACAGCCACACTACGAGCTTTTCCTATGACCTGTTGGGCCGTATCGCCTCAGTTACAGATGCGTTGGGGCACAGCACGCAGTACGGCTTTGACAGCGTTGGTGATTTGATTACAGTTACGGACCAAAATGGCCATTCCACAACTTATACTTACGATCCTGTGGGCA
>JBKQKT010000147.1:0-4408 GCA_052147365.1 Candidatus Korobacteraceae bacterium
TTAGAGAAATTGCGTGATTACTAATGTTTGGGTATTGCCGTTATTTTTCTTGTCGATCCCAAAGGCAATACAAGATATCAGTTTCATGCGGGCGCCTTGTTGAAACTGGGCATCGATCCAATTTCAAGCGACCGCCTGACCATCGATTTCAGAGCAATCGAAGCCCTGCTCGACTAATGGACCTCCTGTACTCGCGAAGAGCGAACCGCGAGCAGCGGCATTTATATCTGGTAGTCAATCTCGATCGCCCGTTGCAGCTTGTCGCTGCCGTTCGTGGGGGCAAGCTCGCGTCCCTGCAACTGGCGCACTTCTTCCTTCAGCGCTTTGACTTCGGTTGCCACGGCTGCCAGCGCCTCTGAGAGCGGATCGTTGATCTGCTTGGGATCGGTGATTACCACGCGCTTGCCAGCGCGGAAGATGATGTGTCCGGGCACGCCGACAACCGTCGAATTGTCGGGGACGTCGCGCAGCACTACCGAGCCTGAGCCGATGCGGCAGTTCTCGCCGACGACGATGTTGCCCAGGACCTTCGCGCCCGCGCCAATAACGACATTGTTACCTATGGTCGGATGGCGCTTGCCGCTCTCCTTGCCGGTGCCGCCCAGGGTCACACCCTGATACAGCGTCACATCATCGCCGACAATCGCGGTCTCGCCGATGACCACGCCCATTCCGTGGTCGATGAAAAACCTACGGCCGATTTGCGCGCCGGGATGAATCTCGATTCCGGTGACAAGCCGCGCCAGTTGCGACAGCGCACGCGCCACAAAGAGCCAGCCGCGCATCCACAGCCAGTGGTGGAAGCGGTATCCCCACAGCGCGTGCAGCCCGGAGTAGAGCAGCATAACTTCGAGCGAAGACCTCGCCGCAGGATCGCGTTCTCTGACAGCGGCAATGTCTTCGCGCATCAATGCAAACATGTCTTTCAGATGTCCTCAGCCACCATCGCCAATGATTCGTTCCGCAGGTGCTCGAACAGCAGGCTGCTCAGGTAGCGCTCGCCGAACGAGGGGATGATCACCACGATCAACTTGCCGGCATTCTCTTCGCGGGCCGCCACCCGAAGCGCAGCCTCGACCGCCGCGCCCGACGAAATTCCAACTAGCAAGCCTTCTTCCCTGGCCAAACGCCGCGCCATCGTCAGCGCATCTTGGCTCGATACTTGGATGACCTCGTCAATGTAGTCGGCGCGCAGTATGCTGGGAACAAAGCCGGCGCCGATGCCCTGGATCTTGTGCGGCCCCGGCTGTCCGCCGGAGAGCACGGGGCTTTCCACGGGCTCGACGGCTACTGCTTTGAATGACGGCTTCTTCGGCTTGATGTACTCGCACACTCCGGTCAGCGTTCCTCCCGTGCCAATGCCGGAGATCAGAATGTCCACCTTGCCGTCGGTGTCGTTCCAAATTTCCGGGCCCGTGGTTTCCAGATGGATCTTGGGGTTCGCCGGATTGTCGAATTGCTGCAGCATGTAGCCGTTGGGCGTCTTGGCCAGGATTTCGTCGGCTTTGGCAATGGCGCCTTTCATGCCCTTCGCGCCCGGCGTCAGCACCATGTCCGCACCAAATGCCTTCAGTAGAACCCGGCGCTCAAGGCTCATGGTGTCGGGCATGGTAAGGATGAGCTTGTAGCCCTTTACCGCGGCCACAAACGCCAGCGCGATGCCGGTGTTGCCGCTGGTCGGCTCGATCAGCACGGTATAGCCAGGACGGATCTTTCCCGCGCGCTCAGCTTCATTGATCATGCTGACGCCGATGCGGTCCTTCACACTGGCGCATGGGTTCTGGCTTTCCAGCTTGGCGACGACGGTCGCTTTCGCGCCTTCCGTCACCTTGTTTAGCCGCACCAGCGGTGTGTTGCCGATCAGCTCCGTTACATCGTTCGCGATCTTCATAGAGCTCCTGCGTATCTGATAACCCTTCGAGCCTATAGGTTTCCGTTCGCGGCAGGCAAGTTAACAGGTTATGACAGCGCTTCGTCCCCGCAAGTAAAGCCCATAGGCCGGAAACCCAACCGCCGAGCTGCTCCTGTACAGCGGGTATAATCATCGTTTGCGCACTTCATTCCCATAAATCCAGGGGCACACACGTGAGTCATCAACATGCACACATGCCTGGCCAGCCGCAGGCCGAACCGCAGCCGCTTCCCGGCGTGGAGAGCATCATCGCCATCGGCTCGGGCAAAGGCGGCGTCGGCAAAACTACGCTCGCGGTAAATCTGGCCATAGCATTGGCGCGTATGGGATACAAGGTCGGCCTGCTCGACGCCGACGTTTACGGCCCCAACGTTCCGCTGATGCTGGGCACCAGCGTCGCGCCCACCGTCGTAGGCGAAGACCGCATTCTGCCGCCGGAGCGTTACGGGCTGAAGGTCATCTCGGTCGGCTTCCTCAGTCCCGGCGACAAGCCGCTGGTCTGGCGCGGACCGATGCTGCACTCCGTCATCAAGCAGTTTCTCAGCCAGGTAGAGTGGGGCGTTCTCGACTACCTCATCATCGATCTTCCGCCGGGAACCGGCGATGTTGCGATTTCGCTGGTGCAGACTGTTCCAGTCACAGGCGCGGTCGTCGTGACAACTCCGAGCGACGTCTCGCTGCAGGACGCGCGCAAGGCCATCGAGATGTTCCGCCAGGTGAAGGTTGACATCCTTGGCATCGTGGAAAACATGAGCTACTTCATCTGCCCGCATTGCCACCAGGAAATCGATGTCTTCTCCAAAGGCGGCGGCGAGCGCACCGCAACGCAGTTCGGCATTCCGTTCCTGGGCAACATCGAACTCGATCCCGACATCCGCAAAGGCGGCGACAGCGGCCAGCCGATCGTGCTGGAAGGCGACCAGTCGTCGCATGCCAAGTCGCTGTACGCTTTCACCCGTCGCGTCATCGAGCGCACGAAAGAAGTGCAGGAATCCGCGGGCGGCAGCGTAATCCAAATCCAGTAAGCGGGCAGACAAACCTCTGCAGATCGCTGCTGGAAAGGCAGAAGTGTGTCTGCATTTCCACCCAACACGGCCTCCCCTCGCTCCCTCATTTAGAATCAGCAATTTAGGAGGAATAAGTTGCAATAAATAGATTCTAAATGACTTATATGTATGCAATAGTAAAATAATGACTTAGGGTCAGGAAGCGGCTGTTTTCGCCCAAGAATGTATCATACTGTACATATAAATATGTGTCATAAAGTACATTATAATATGTACCTCTTAGTACCGCGGATTTCCGGCTGATGCTTTGTATCAGGGCCCGAGTTTACTCGGGCCAATCAGCGCGTATTCAGGTTGGGCTTCAGTCCCCGCAAATGCAGGGGTTTGCAGGAGCTGAAGCCCGGATGATAGTCGTCCCTTACGGCCCGGCTAAAGCCGTGCCCTGATACAAAACAAAGCCAGAAACCGACTTTTTCAGCGGCCTGTCAAGGCGTGCTCACCCAGCGCTGGTTCCAGCAATTCATGGCACCTTTGCCCGGCCCGAATCTTCCTGTGGTCCGGTTAGCATCCAAAAGAAGGGCGCGAACCCTTCGGCAAGCTCAGGGCAGGCCCTGCGGCGCCGGGCTCGCTCCCTCCTACAGCGCATGAAACCACTGACGATGGTTCGGAAGAGAAGTAACCGAATTTTGGGGATCCGCTCTTTGATCTGTTGGCTTCTCTGCGGCGGGCTGGTCGCACCGCCTCTCGCTGTTGCTGCGACCCCGGCTGATGGAAGGCAGGCTCAGATCGAGGTATTGCACGAGCCGGAACTCGAAGCCGGCTTTCAGCTTCTTTATGAGTTAAAGCCTGAGGAAGCTCGCGCTCAGTTTGAGGCCTGGCAGAAGTCACACCCGGAAGACCCCCTTGGAAGCGCCTCGGAAGCGGCAGATTATCTATTCGAGGAGTGCTATCGGCAGGGCATCTTGACCTCCGAATTCTTCCTCGACAACAAACGTTTTCTGGGCAAGGTCGCTCTCAAACCGGACCCGCAACTGCGCGCGGCCTTCTTCGCTGCGGACAAACAGGCGCAGGACCTAGCGCAACTGCGATTGAAAACGAACCCGGACGATCCGAACGCCCTGTTCGCCATGACCCTAAGCTTGGGCATGCAGGCCGACTATGCCAGTCTGATCGACAAGCATCAGGTGGAAAGCCTGAAAATGATTCGCGACTCTGATAGTTACGCCAAGAAACTGTTGGTGGTCGCGCCGGATGCCGCCGATGCCTATTTCACCCTGGGCGCGGCGAATTACATCATTGGAAGTCTGCCCGGATATAAGAGGTTCGCGCTTGGCTTCTCTGGAATCCACGGCGATAAGAAACTAGGGATCAAGCAGCTCGAGATCGCCGCCGAGCACGGCCATTATCTCCGGCCGTTTGCGAAAATTTTGTTGGCGCTGGCGGCCTTGCGCGAGAAACAGCCAGAAGTGGCCCGCAAACAACTTACGGA
>JBKQKT010000148.1:0-3762 GCA_052147365.1 Candidatus Korobacteraceae bacterium
GCTCAGCGGGCGTGAATGAACGATGTAGCTGGAGTTATTCCAGCGCTGCCAAAAACCGCTCGGCGAAGCGGTGGACATCCCGGTAGGCGTTATACAGCGGCACGGGCGCTACCCGCAGGATGTCCGGCTCGCGCCAGTCGCACTGAATACCTTCAGCGTTCAGGCGATCACAGACCGAGCGCCCATTCTGTCGAATGCGTATGGAAAGCTGCGCTCCGCGCCGCTCAGGTTCACGTGGCGTAATGATGGTAAATTTGCGCGACGCGTCTTGGTCGAGGAGAAACTCCAGGTAGCCGGTCAGCGACAGGCTCTTCTCGCGAAGCTGCTCCATGCCCGCGGCCGCGAAGATGTCCAATGACGCCCGCACCGGCGCCATGGACATAATCGAAGGATTACTCAATTGCCAGCCCTCCGCGCCGGGCATGGGGCGAAACTCGGGCCCCATCTGAAAGCGGCTCTGCTCGTCGTGGCCCCACCATCCTGCAAAGCGCGGCAGCTCCCCCGCGCCCGCGTGTCGCTCATGGACGAAGCATCCGCCCACACAGCCCGGCCCGCCGTTCAGATACTTGTAGTTGCACCACACGGCGAAATCCACGTTCCAGTCGTGCATGCGAAGGGGCACGTTGCCGGCGGCATGGGCGAGATCGAAAGCCACCATGCACCCCTGGGCATGCCCGGCACGCGTAATCGCTTCCATGTCAAACACCTGCCCGGTTGCATAATTGACGCCACCCAGCAGCACCAGCGCAATCGAGGCGCCCTCCCGCGCGAGCAGCGTCTCAATGTCTTCCTGGCGGATGGTGGCCTCTGATGCGCGCGGCTTCAGCTCGTGGAGGGAATGATCAGGATCGAAACCATGAAACCCGATCTGCGATTCCACAGCATAACGGTCGGAGGGGAAAGCGCCTGATTCCACCAGGACTTTATGCCGCTGCGGCGTCGGACGGTAAAAGGAAACCATCATCAGGTGAAGATTTACCGTGAGTGAGTTCATCACCACGACTTCGCCCGGCTGCGCACCGATGATGCCGGCCATTTTGTTGGTGAGTAAACGATGGTATGGCATCCACGGATCACGACCGCGAAAATGAGCTTCTACAGCGAGTGTTTTCCAAGCCCGCAGTTCCTGTTCGATGTATTCCCTTGCCTGCCTCGGCTGCAGTCCGAGCGAATGACCGCACAGATAGACCGAAGCCCCGCCTGACGGCGCCTGCGGGATGTGGAATTGTTCACGAAACGCGGCCAGAGGGTCGCGAGCGTCCATCTCGGCAGCGAAACTGGCGGATGTATCGAAAGTAGTCGTCGCCATCTAAACTCCTGCCAGCGGAGTCAGCTCATGATGGACTAACATCTCTGCCTTCCCCCAGTCAATGTCTTCCAGCCGCTGCACCGAGTCGCAGAGTTCGGCCAGGATTCGGTCCTGAGCAGCGCCGCGTCGGGCCGCGACCGCATACGGTGTGCGATGGAATGTCACCATAGCGTATTTTGGGACAAAAAGTCCCGGGTATTTCTTTTCCAACTCTAATTCCACTTTCTTGCGGAACAGGAAACGCGGATCGGCGACTCGGTCGCGCATCTCCACAGAGTTCTCGATGGCCAGATCGGCGATAGCATCGGTGTCAGCTTTGCGGGACCGCTCGAAGGCGGAGAACAGGGCCGACCAATCAGGGCCATGGTGGTCCAGAAGTTCGAGGAGATAGGTGCAGTCCTCGAAGGCGCAGTTCATTCCCTGGCCAAAGAACGGCACGATGGCGTGCGCCGCATCGCCAAGTAGCAATGCCTTGCCGCCCACCTGCCAGGGTGAGCACTTGATGGTGACCATTGCGCCCGTCGGATTGCTAAAGAAGTTTTCGGCGAGGGCCGGCATCAAGCTCATGGCGTCAGGAAACTGGGCTTCGAAAAACGACAGCACTTTCGGTTCGGTGTCGAGCGCAGCAAAACTGATTTCGCCTTCGAATGGCAGGAACAGAATGCATCCGAAGGTGCCGTCGATATTGGGGAGGGCAATCAACATGAAGGTGCCGCGCGGCCAGATATGAAGCGCGTGCGGCTCAAAGACGTGGGTGCTGTCGGCACGAGCGTGGATCGTCAACTCCTTGTAACCGTAGTCGAGGTAATGCTGCGAAAAGTTGAAACGTGGGAGCTTCAGCATGTCGGCGCGAATGGCGGAGCCGGCGCCATCGGCGCCAATGACAACATCCGCAGCAATGCTTGTTTCCACATCCGTGCCTTCGTTTCTCAGATGAACAGCGCCGGTTTGCAAGTCGAAGCCCGTGCAGCGTTCATGAAAGTGAATTGGAACGCC
This sequence comes from Candidatus Korobacteraceae bacterium, assembly GCA_052147365.1. Taxonomy (GTDB): domain Bacteria; phylum Acidobacteriota; class Terriglobia; order Terriglobales; family Acidobacteriaceae; genus Bog-257. The sequence goes on from JBKQKT010000148.1 coordinate 2,306, forward strand.
ACAGCGCTCGGCGGCATTCATCAGGGCGATGTTCAGGTCGGCGCGCGAGACGGCATTGATGACTTCGGTTTCATCCTTGCCGTAGGGCATGAATGTGAGCTCGCCGGCGATGGAGTGCATCATGCGTCCCCGCATTGGGATGATGATCTTCTCGATTTCGGACCACAATCCTGCCTGGCGAAGGGCATGGATGCCGCGGGTCGAAAGTGCGAGATTAATGGACCGGCCGGCGCTCATGCGCACGCGGCGCATGTCGGGCCTGCGTTCATAAAGTCGGACGGTGAGCCCGCGCTGCATCAGGCATATCGCGAGCAGCGGTCCAGTGAGTCCCGCACCGATGAGGGTGACACTGCCGCGCTGCGAGGTCATGCTGGGCTGGGGTTGCTATCGGGCTGGTGAAGCATGGTGCGGGCTTCCCACAATTCAGGGAAGAAGCGCTTGCCTAAGGTTGTGCGCAGGTAGGAAGTCCCTTCAGTCCCGCCCGTCCCGTGGCGCGCGCCGATGATACGCTCCACCACCTGGATATGGCGAAGCCGCCAGGCCACCATCAGCTCGTCAAATTCGGTCAGGCGCTCACAGACATCAATCCAGTCGCGATAGTTGCGCTCGTCTTCGTAGATGTTGCGAATGGCTTCGGCGCGCTGCTGGAAGCGCTCGTCGTCGGAAGCGTTCTGGCGTAAAACCGGCAGCTTGCCGATGGCGGTCAACGCGTCGAAGAAGACATCACGGAGTGAAGGGGCCTGCAGCCGGCGGTTGAGGCGGGCGTAGGCTTCCGGATCATCCAAATGCTGACGCAGAAACTTCTCATCTCTCAGGCCGCAGAGAAATTCAATTTCGCGAAACTGCTCCGATTGGAACCCGCTGGCAGGTTCGAGCTTACCCCGAAATGCCATGAAGTGTGTCGGTAGCATGGTCTCAAGAATCGTGAATTGAGTGACAAGCACGCGCATGATCTCAGTGCAGCGGCGAAGCAGGCGCGCCGCTTCATAGACCTGATCGTGCCATTGCCGTGAAGCAACGCTGGCCAGACTTTCGACCACAGCGTCAAGATCGTGCAGCAGCTCCTTGAACCACAATTCATAGGTCTGGTGGACGATGATGAACAGCACCTCGTCATGCGTAGCAGGTGAGGAGAGCTGATGTTGCAGCTTCAATAATTCGGGAACGCAAAGATAGGAGCTGTATGTCAAAAGATTGTTGGCCGAACCCGCGCGCGCCTGATCACCGTTGCCCGCGTGCGCCTGTTGCCCATGCAGAGATCCGACCGTGGCTGCCGCCTCGTACATCGCGCCCTGGTGGGCCTCTGATGTTGCGGTTTGCGCGGTATCTAATGCGAAGAAAGCCGCGGCGTTACCACCGAGAAGCTTTGCTTTTGCAGGCGATGACAGATGGCTTGTGCGGATCAGCTCTCCTATGTGGGCCTCGCCAAGGGGATAGGGGTAGTCCGAGCCAAGTAG
>JBKQKT010000149.1:0-5794 GCA_052147365.1 Candidatus Korobacteraceae bacterium
CAGACAAAACACCAAGACACCAAGGTAGGATAAGTGGCGTGCGGTCGGTAGGCGCATGATCAAGGGGCCGTGGCGGAAAGCGCAGGCCAGCAGATGCGGGCCGCAGCGGCCCCTCCTCGAACACCAAGGGAAGATCAAGAAGACATAGGACGCGTCAGACGGCCACGCGGAAGATTCCCTCTCCAATCAGCCAGGCCGTACAGCTATCGGCGGCAGCGTGTTGCGCGGTCAAATGCTTGGCGGCACGTTCGCCCCGAGGACCGAGTAAGGCCAGCGCGTCGAACCATGCCCGCATCGTCATCTTAGTTCCCATTGTGTTTCGCCCCTTTGCTGAGTTCCGTTATGGTCGGGCCGGATATGTACTCGCGCGCGCCCAGCGCCGCGACGGAAATCTCGCCCCCGCGATTGCACGCCGCAAAGTGCCCGCGTGAAGACGGAGACGGTCAGCAGCTTTGACAATGCTGAGCAGTCGCTCGGTGTTAGTTTTCGTTGCCATTTGTTCCACTTAGAGCACATTCGTTGCGTGCCAAGTGGGCGTTTGCGCGAGCAGAGGAACGCGGGCACCTGAGCCGATATGGGTTATCGGGCCTGCGCAGGATCGTCGCTGCGCGCTGGTGCTAGCCGTGGCCTTGCCCTGTTAGATTGGTTTGAACAGGCCGGACATCGCGATCTCGGGTTATGCGTGTCGGGTCTCGATGCGGGCGCGGACACGTTCGCATCGTGTCACCGCCGCCGTCGTCTAGGGGCATCTTCAGCCAAACCTAAGTAAACACAGACTCGTGTCAAACATCACCCGAAAATCACCCCCATGTATCATTTGAAACTCCCCCCTCTGGGTGTTGACTAGGTGGGGGAGTGCGAGGAGGAGGAACTCCCCCTCGCCGCTCCGTATAATGGCTTCGCTGTTCATGCAGGCGGCTGAGGCTCGAGTTTGGTTTTAAGCAGACCGGCCTTGAGCTTCTCCTTAAGCCTGAAACTCTCTCCTTTTATGTTGATCGTGATGGAATGATGGAGCAGGCGATCGAGGATAGCACTGGCGATCACCGCATCGCCGAACACCTCGCCCCAGGCGCCAAGACTTTGATTGCTGGTGATGATGATCGAGCCGCGCTCGTAACGGCGCGAGACCAGCTGGAAGAACAGGTTGGCGCCCTGGCGATCGATCGGGAGATAGCCGATCTCATCAATTAGTAAAAGCTGTGGCAGGGTAAGGATCTTCAGACGCTCTTCCAGCCGCCCTTCGGCCAGTGCCTTGCCGAGCGTGGTGATGAGCGCGGTGGCGGTAACGAACAGGGTCCGCACGCCTTGCTCGCAAGCCTTCATCCCGAGTGCTACGGCCAAATGGCTCTTCCCCACTCCGGGCGGTCCCAGGAACAAGACGTTATCGCCGCTCTGCATGTAGCGGCCGGTCGCGAGTTCCCGGATCAGCTTGGGATCGATCGAGGGCTGGAACTTGAAGTCGAAGCTCTCCAGGGTTTTTTGGAACGGAAAGCGCGCCATCGCGATCCGCATCTGATGGTGCTTGTGGGTCTTCGATCCGACCTCCGCGGCAAGCAGTTCGTCGAGGAACTCGGCGTAGGAAACTTCCTTCTTCGCCGCCTGTTCCAGGCGCGCGGTGAGTTCATTCTCGGTCTGAAAGAGCCGCAGCCGATGACAATGCTCCTGTAGACGTTCGAGTTGCGGGGTGCTCATCGCGGCACACCTCCTTCACCCAGACTGGCGGCCTCGTAGAGCGCGAGATCGCGCACTATAACCTCACCGAGCCGTCCGAAGTTGGGATCGAAGCGCGGCGGCGCCGCAAGTACCTCTTGGCGGGCTACTCGCAACAATCCGGCGTAGTGCTCGGGCGCCATTACTACGGTGTGCCGGGCGGCTTTGGGATGGCGCGCGATCAACTGGTCCTGGTGGTAGAACTCGTAGTGCTCAGTGCTTTCATGCACGCTGACTATCAGCCCCACGTACTGGACCGGGACCGAATAACGTGCGGCGCCGACCGCGACCAGGGCATCGTTGGCCACCGTCCGCGACCGCACCAACTCGTAGCGATAAGGCGGTCGGCTGCCCAGTGGAGTGAGTTGCTCGTGGGCAAAGCGATCAATCGGCCGCTCGTGGGTAGTTCCGTGTACCCGGAGATCGGCGACTTCCGCGCTCCAGCGCTCGAGCCAGCCGTTGAGTTCTTCCCATGAATGGAAGCGCCGGCCCGCCAGCGCGTTGTGCTTTACATATCCAACTCCGCTCTCGACCTTGCCTTTGGTCCGCGCGCGATATGGTTGGCAGGCGCGCGGGGTGAAGCCGTAGTAGCGCGCGAAGTCCTCGAACAGCGGATGCCATAGCACCTTGTTCTCACTGCGGCCCAGCACCAGGGTGCGCGGGTTATCGTACAGGCAGCTCAGGGTGAGTCCGCCGAAAAAACGAAACGCGCGCTCGTGGCCGTCGAGCAATGCCGCCAGTCGCTCGTTGCGATATCCGCGGGTGAACAGCCGGCGCGAATAGCCCAGGGTGAACACGAACAAATGAACCGTTTCCGCCTCCTCGCCGATCCAGACTTTTAGTTGGCCGTAGTCGACCTGGGCCTGCTCGCCGGGTGCAGTCTCGAAGCGTACCGTCGCGAGTTCCGACCACTTCCGCTGCGCTCGAAAAGGTTGCAGAAAACGTTGCACTTGCAGATAGCCCCCGGTAAACCCCAGGCCCACCAGCTCGCGGTGCACAACCACCCCGTTCCACCCGACCTCCGGCGCGCGCCGCTGGATGAACTCGGCAAAATGATCGATCGGCCGGTTCCGAGATTGGCTTCGTCGCGGCTGCCAGCTGCCTAACTTCAACCAGCGCTTGACCGTCTTACGATCCACTCCGAGTTCGCGCGCAATCCGCTTGGCTCCCTCGCCGCGTTCCTTTCGCGCCACCATTTCGCGCACCAGATCAGCCCGTAACATCCGCTCCTCCGCCGCACCCACTTCGGTCGGCGGAGAAACTACCCGATTCAATCTCTCTTCCATTTGCTCCTTCTCCTCTGTTCTTCAGAGGGGGAGTTTCAAATGATGTTTACGGGGGGAGATTCACATGATTGCTGACAGCGCAGCACGCCACCGACATCCTGGCTTCGTGCGCAGTAAGCAATGCCACCAGTGGCCTGACCTCGAAACTGCCCGGGGTGGGTAGTATACCTTCGATGCCCTAAATGCCCCGGTGCCACGGATCAAGCAGGGAAATACCTAAACGCTGGAAGTCCTTGACGTTACGGGTGGCGAGGGTGAGGCCATGCGCCTCCACGGTGGCCGCGACGAATGTGTCCATCGAACCGAGCGTCTGCCCCAGCTTCTGGCCCCGCGCCATGACCACGCCCCAGGTTTCGGCAATCTGCGGATCAATGTTGATGATGCGCCCTTCGAACCGGACAGGAAGATCCTCGGCCAGCCATGTCGCCAGCCGCTCGCGCCGGCGCCCCGCCGGCAACATCTCGATCCCCCGGCGGATCTCTGCGAACGAAATCACGCTGATGAACACGCGGTCTTCATCCACCTCGGCTAACCACGAAATGACGTTGCGGTCCGGTTGCGGCTTGACCCATTCCGAAAGCACGTTGGTGTCCAGCAAAAAACTCACAACTCGAATTCGCGCGGGCCATCCTTGGACCGCCTAATCTTGAGACCAGAGCCGCGCAGCGGCGAGCCCGCAAAAAATTCCGCCAGGTTACGTTTTCGTTTGGTCTTGCGCTGCAATTCTTTGGCCGAAACCACGACCACCGCATTTTTGCCCCTGCGGGTAATGGTCTGCGGACCATCCGCGAGCGCGCGGTCAATCATCTAGCTGAATCGTGTTTGGCCTCGGCGACCGCCCGCGTCCCATCATCGTGGCTCCGACGGCTTAAGTAGCCATTCTAGTCATAAAGGTCATTCTATCCCTAAACTGATCCGCGGAGCTGGAGTCGGGGTCGAAACTAATCGTGCGATTGACTGTTTGTGGAATAGGGCTGGATCTTGAGTGGCTTGCGGTCGGAACGGTTTCGATAGCTGTGAACCGATGAATCCGCCTAGGGACCGTTAGTTATTTGAAATGACAGCTAGTCTCCGTTGCAGCTTGACGCCGCTGGGCTCATCATAACGGTCAAATAAGCTTTGAAATGGCATGTCCCAGAAAGTATGTATAATCTGATACAATCAAATTATAGTACTAGAAAAAATAAAAACGATAAGTGCGACCGAATTGGCGCGCAATCTTCGTCGCGTGCTCGACCGCATTGTCGCGGATAGCGAAGAGGTCGTAATTGAGCGGAACCAGCAACAAATCGCCCGGCTGGTCGCCGGGCCGGGTCGACAGAATGCATGTGAGGCGTGGCCGACCTCTACCGTACCCTCCTGGACGATGTCACGGCAACTTGGGAGAGTGATGCCAGAGGAAGCCGCTGGAAGGGGAACGATCTCGCCAGGGGCGTTCGCGATCGGTGGGCTTCCTAATCGACACCGGCGTGTGGATCGACGTGGAACGCGGCCTTTTGACCCCGGCTGACGTCGCCCCTTTGACTGGCAATGAGTCTGTCTATCTGTCTCCGATAACTATCGCTGAACTTCGATTCGGAGCTGAGGTGGCAAAAGAACCGGGAATCCGCCAACGGCGTCTTGCCGTGTTACATCGAATTCGACGAAAACCGCTGGTGGTCGTCGATGCGGTCACTGGGGACATATTCGGCAGTCTGGCGGCCCAAATCAGCGCAGCCGGGCAGCACCGCTACCGGGTCCAAGATTTATGGCTTGCCAGTCAGGCGATCCAGCATTCCTACCGTTTTCTGACCCGAAATCGCCGTGACTTCGAGGATATTCCCGGCCTCGGTCTCCTGCTGTATCAGCTGCCGAAACGCCTTTCTCCCGGAGCTAGATAACCTCGGCAACCGCACCGTCGGGAGTTCGACATGGTTGGAGTAAGTCGGGAGAGCCTCCGGATAGTGATTGGCGAGAGTGCTATCCTCGACAACGACGTCTTGGACGGGCTGGCGCCAGATCCCCGGGTCCTTGAGAATTCTTACAAATCATACGCAACAGCTTGGCGGTTACTCGTGTAGACGATACTATCTATGCGTCTACACAGGAGCTTGTTCGTCATGCTTCTAAACATTCGTAACGAAACGGTCAATCAACTGGCCAAGAAACTGGCCACGCGCAAGCATCTCAACAAGACCGAGGCGGTAAAGCTGGCACTGGCGAACGAACTCCGGCGCATCGAGGTTGCGCAGCCTCTTCGGGAGCGGCTTCGCCCGCTGCAGGATATGACTCGCTGAGCGGTCCCGTCTGATGTTTGTTGACGCCTCCGCAATTGTTGCGATCCTTACGCGTGAGCCGGAAGCCGAGGCGCTGGCCGATGTGCTGGACGCGGCGCGCCTACGCATAACTTCGCCGATCGCTTTCTTCGAAGCGGCGCTGGGAATCTGTCGCAAACGGAACCCGAGCGTCACGGAGGCCGAGGAGGACGTTCGCGAATCCTTCGGAAGTGGCCAGAATCGAATTGATCGTAATGACGGCAAAGGAAGCCGAGACGGCGCTCTCGGCGTTTTCTCGCTATGGAAAAAAGCGCTGTCATCCTGCACAACTCAATCTCGGTCGTTGCTTTGCGTACGCTGCCGACAAAACCAACGCAGGGCGCTCTTGTTCAAGGATAAACGATTTCGACAAGACCGACATCCGGGCAGCAACCAGAACATAGTCGAGGTCGCTCGATATCTCACCCCGAGTTGCTTCCTGACCCCGTTCGAACCGGGTTTTCGCCTGAGACAAATTTCTCAAATCCGCTGGATCGATTCCCT
>JBKQKT010000150.1:0-9888 GCA_052147365.1 Candidatus Korobacteraceae bacterium
TGGTGGAAGGAAATGACAAATACTGGGCGAGAACCAGAGTACTTTCCAAGTTAGTGAAAATCCTGTCGACCGAGCTCGGCTATAAACCGGTGGACCCACTAGGCGCCGCCAAGACGACGAAGACCGCCAGAAAGTGAGCAGTTTCGATCTAGAGCGGTTCCGAGTTGCTGTATCCGGAGCACGGGTAGAGCGGCGCTTCAGCGCCGCGTCAAAACTGCCTGAGTTCCGGAAAGCGCAGCCGGACGCGGGCCTAAAGGCCCGCTCTACCAGCCACCTCTTACATCGCCGATTCGATCTTCGGCGCAACGCGTAACATCTGCTGAAGAGTCTGCGGCCAGGTGCCGATGAGTTTCTGTCCCGTCCGGCTTCCGGTTTTGCGGGCGTGCTGGTGGAGAAGGTCGTGCAGCGAAGCTTGCTCTTCGCTAGCGCACTCCTCCAGTGGCCTGGTTTCGACGAAGTCGGGATGAAACTTCTGCCCGGTTCGAAAGCTTCCGGCAGGGTCCCAGACGTACGCTGTGCCACCGGTCATACCCGCGCCGAAGTTTCTGCCCGTCGCGCCCAGGACGACAACCATGCCGCCGGTCATGTATTCGCAGCCATGTTCTCCCACGCCCTCGACCACGGCCGTCGCTCCTGAATTGCGAATGGCAAATCGTTCTCCTGCAGTTCCGGCGGCAAACAACAAGCCTGAGGTCGCCCCATACAGCGCTACGTTTCCCATGATCACCTGCGACTCATGCGCACCAGCCAGCTTCCCCCACGGGCGCAGAATGAGTTCGCCCCCGGCGAGGCCCTTGCCGACGTAATCGTTCGCCTGCCCCTCCAGCACCAAAGACATGCCTTCTGTGGCGAAGGCGCCAAACGATTGTCCGGCCGTGCCGCGCATCCGGAAACACAGGTCTGGTTTTACCAGCGGTTGACGGCACCGCAGCATTGCCAGCTCGCCCGCCAGACGCGCGCCAAGGCAGCGGTCTTCGTTTCTTACCGCTACGTTGTACTCAAACGGCCTGCCCGCAATCGCGGCTGCGAGCGCAGGTTTCATCCACGCATCGTCGAGCGGTGCATGATCCTCCGGCCGCGCGTTGCGCTTCCCTTCCCAATGCAGCGGGCCATCACCGACCGAGGCCAGCACGGGTCCCAAGTCGAGATTGCTCTCTGAGCGAATTTCTTGCAGCAGGTCCGTACGGCCGATGGCGGACTCCAGCGAGGGCAGCCCGAGTGCAGCGAGCAGCCGTTGCAGGTCCTCGGCAATATTCAAGAAAAAGCGGACCACATTCTCCGGTTTGCCGCGAAACCTGGCCCGCAGGTCGGGGCGTTGCGTCGCAATACCAGTCGGACAGGTATTGAGATGGCATTGCCGCGCCATGTCACAACCGATTGCGACCAGAACTGCTGTGCCGAAGGAAAATTCGTCGGCGCCGAGCAGCGCAGCGATAAGCACATCGCGCGCGTTGCCAAACCCGCCGTCCACACGCAGACGGACGCGCCCGCGCAGGCCATTGTGGCGTAGCACCTGCTGCGCCTCTGCCAGGCCCAGCTCCCAGGGGCTGCCCGCATACTTGATGCTGCTAAGGGGAGACGCGCCGGTGCCGCCGCTATGTCCGGCGATATGAATATAGTCGGCGTAAGCTTTGGCGACGCCCGCCGCGACCGTGCCGACGCCCAGTTGCGACACCAGCTTCACGCCGATGGCCGCTCGCGGATTGACGCGCTTCAGGTCATAGATTAATTGCGCAAGATCTTCGATGCTGTAGATGTCATGATGAGGCGGCGGGCTGATTAGCGGGATTCCCGGCTGGGCATGCCGCAGCCGAGCGATTAGCTCGGTAACTTTGTGGCCGGGAAGCTGCCCACCCTCACCAGGCTTTGAGCCTTGCGCAATCTTGATCTCCAATTCCTCTGCGTGCGCAAGATACTCAGCGGTGACGCCGAAGCGCGCCGAAGCAACCTGCTTGATCTTGTTATTGCGCGGCAGAAAATGGGGCGGGGCATCCGGCTCGCGCAGATACGCGATGGGGTCTTCGCCCCCCTCGCCCGTGTTGGAGCGGCCGCCCAACTGATTCATCGCCAGAGTAATCGTCTGATGGGCTTCCGGGCTGATGGAGCCAAGCGACATGGCGCTAGACACGAAACGCTTGGCCAGGCTGGAGCGTTGTTCCACTTCATAGACGGACAACCGCTGACCCGCAGCACGAAACTCGAGCAAATCCCGCAGCACAATTGGCTCGCGATCGTCGGCCGCGCCTTTATAGGCCGACCATGCATCAAGCTGCGAAGGCGCCGTGGCTGCCGATTGCACCGCTCCCTTGGCTGCGCCTACAGCGAGCTGAAGATGCCGCGTGCGTTGCGGTTCCCACAAATGGGACTCCGCTCCCTCGTCGCGGCGAAAACGCACCCAGCCGAAGTCTGGGAGTTCGCCCGCCCGGTGTTCCATTCCCCAGGCAGCGCGAACCGCTTCCTCGATCTCAGCGAATCCCAATCCTCCCAACGGTGACAGGCTGCCCGGGAAGCAGCTCTCGACTACCGTCGCATCGAGCCCGAGAATATCGAACAACTGCGCAGCTCGATAGCTGTCCAGGACGGAAATGCCCATCTTCGACATCACCTTGGCCAGGCCGGATTGCAGCGCCTTCAACAGCCTCGCTTCACCCTCTTCGCCGGCCAGGCTGCGGGCCGTCTGCAACATCAGCCACGGGCAAACCGCGCCTGCGCCGTATCCGATGAGCACCGCCGCATGGTGGACATCGCGGCAATCGCCGGCCTCCAACGCCAGACCGGCCTTGGTACGCAGACCAGCTTGGACCAGCGCGTGATGCACGGCGCCAGTCGCCATCGCCATGGGAATCGGCAGGCTCTGGGGGGAAGCTGAGCGATCGGTGAGCAGCAGAATTCGGGCTCCTCCCGCGACCAGGTCGACTGCGTTTTGGCGTAGAGCGTCAATCGCACTTTGCAGAGAATCGCCGTGCGGGAACGTGCAATCCACACGCGCGAGCGGCAGATTCTCGTGCATCGCATAGACGTCTTCATGCAATGCTGCCATCTGCCCTAGCGACAGAAATGGAGAAGGCAGCACCAGACCAGGCAGTGGAGCGTGCTTGTCGAGCAGGTGAGGCCACGGTCCAAGCCGCGTACGCAGCGAAACCACAATCGACTCGCGCAAGGAATCGATCGCCGGATTCGTGACCTGCGCGAATCGCTGGCGGAAGAAGCCATATAGAGGACGCGGCGTGCGCGCCAGCGGCGCAATCGGAGTATCGTCGCCCATGGACCACGTTGCTTCCTTGCCCTCCAACGCCATCGGAGCAATCACCATCTTGAGGTCTTCGCGCGTGTAGCCGAAGCCACGTTCCAGGCGGGTGACTTCGTCTTCGGGTAGAGTGGCGACCGGTTCCTGCGCCGGCTCCAGTGGAATGTCATCGATGATTGTGGCGTAAGTCGCCAGTTCGTCGAAGTACCGGTCGAGCGCTTCACCGTCAAGCAGGCGGTCCCGTTCGAGGTCGAGCAGAATCATCTGCCCGGGCCCGAGGCGTCCGCTGCGCACAATGGAGTCGGGACTCACGTCGGCCAGCCCAACTTCGGAGCCGGCAACAATCAGGCCCGTATCGGTGATCACATAGCGGCACGGCCGCAAGCCGTTGCGGTCGAGCGCCGCGCCCAGCAGCCGGCCATCGGTGAAGACCAGCGCCGAAGGCCCGTCCCACGGCTCCATGCAATCCGCGTGGTAGCGGTGAAAGAGCGTTTCGTTTCCGATTGCCGCCGGCGGCAGAAGCATGCGGACGGCCTCCGCCACATTGCGGTCATGATTGGCCAGCAACTCGGCAACCTCGTCGAGGCTCATCGAGTCGGAGGCTTCGCCGCTGAGAAACGGCTCGCATTCGTGCGGCAGAGTTGCGCGGCGCGCCTCCATGTGCGCCCGGTTGCCCCAGATGGTGTTGATCTCACCGTTGTGCGCGATGATGCGCAGAGGCTGTGCGCGATGCCATGAGGGCAACACGTTGGTCGCGTAGCGCTGATGAAAAATGGCAAACGGCGCGACGAATTCGTCGCAGCCCAAGTCAGGATAGAAATCGTGCAGCAATCGTCCGGCGCACAACGCCTTGTACACGATGGTACGTGTCGAGAGTGAGCACACATAGCTGTCGCTGGTCTGCCTCTCGAAGGCTTTGCGCGCGAGATACAGACGATGCTCAACTTCCGCCTCATTCCACTTCCCTGCCTCAGTCGTAATGAGTCCCTGACGGACAACTGGCAAGGATGCGAGTGCTATCTCCCCCAGGACTTCTCGCCGGATTGGAACGTCCCGCCAGGCGAGCCATTGCAGACCCTGGCTTGAGATGCACTCCTGGAAATGCTGCCTGTCACCGGCAGCGACCGCTTCATCCTGTGGCAGGAAAAGCATGCCCACGGCAAGCGGCTGCTCAGCCGGCAACGAAACAGAAGCTTGTTTGAGGAGAAATCTGCGCGGAATTGCGGTGAGTATCCCGACGCCGTCGCTGCTTTTGCGATCCGCAGCTACCGCGCCGCGATGCGCCAGGCGGCCCAGCGCCGTCAGTGCGAGACGCAGGATGTGATGATTGGACGCGCCGTTCAGCGTCGCAACAAATCCGACGCCGCACGACTCATGATCAAAGCGGGAGCTAAGAAGGTTTCGACCGAGGGAGCAAACTGAACTACGTCCCATGCTCCACTATAAGGCGAATCACCCGAGGTTGGAAAGAATTTCGCGCGCTTCGACTTCTCATCATTCCCACTTTGGTATGAGACGCTGCTGACGTGTGACGAAGGCAATTCGGCAATCCCTCCCATCACTTCATGCCGAATGTCCAACTCAGCCCCGAGCTTGTGCCGTAATCGTTGCCCGAAAAGTGGGGCGGCGGCTGGTTGTCCCAGTTGCCGTAAAAGGAAATATTCCACGACAGATCACCGGTAATCTTGATGTAGTAGGTCGCATTCACGTTGGCCTTGATGCGTCCAGGGTCCGACAGGATGGGAAAGACAACTCCGCTAAGATCCAGATTGGTCTTGTTGAACTTGAACAATTTCATTTCGCCGGCGACCAGAGCAGCAGCGAGATTTTGTGTACCTGCTGCAAACGTGGCCTCGCTGTACTGCGTGTTCTGCCAGGCAAAGCCCCCCATGACAGCAATCGTCGCGCGATTGGTGTTCTTCAAGTAACGTCCAACGCCGGCGCCAACCGACGTCTGAAGCTGGATTCCCTGCACCGAGCTTTGCAGGAAGTCGCCCAGTCCTCCGTAGAACCAATTGTCCCACGGCAAAAGATGGCGGGCGGCCGGGGTTATCTCATTTCGCGTGGATGCGGTCGCCCCACTGCTGGAGGACAAGGTGGAACTAAATGCTGTACTCGCAGACCAGCGTTGCCGAAGATATTCCACGTCCGAGCTCAACGTGTACTGCACGGTTTCGTTTCCCTTCGAATAGGTGGTCCCGAAGTTCACATCACCATTGAATCGCTGCCAGAACCTGTCGGACGTCTGGGCCATCTCCACGATCTGCGACCTCTCGATCCCAGCTTGTTTCTCCGGAGTTTCCACCACCTCAATCTTGACCGGCCTGCCTTGCTCCGTTTCGGCGGTGTTGAGCGTCCCTTTGTACACCGAACCGTCCTGAGTCTTGACGATGAACAACTGCTTGCTCTCCAGGCGGGCCACCTTCGACCAGTCAAGCGACGAGGTACCCAGAATGTAGCTCATGCTCACGTAGAGCACCCCGGCATCGAGCCCTTTGACTTCGCCCGTCAACCGGTCGCCGTTCTTCATGATGATGATGTCCGTACTGTCGCGCGCAAACAGAGGCGAAGCAAAAAGGATGACAAGGCTGAAAACAACGGTTCGTATCTTCAAGCTGACTCCAATCCTCAGCATGATGCAGTTCGCTGGCTTGAATGGAAGGACTGCCAATTATACGAAGCTGGCGGATTCCGCTACTTGGGGAAGGGCGGGCACAGACATCCCGTTGCCGGGCGCCTAGTTGTCATCTCATAAAATGGGTCCGGTTTATATCAGGGCAGGACTTCAGTCGTGCCGAACGGGGCGTGGCAAGGCCCAAAGCTTTAGCCGCTGAGTGAGGGTATTCCGGGGCTAAAGCCTGAACCTCTAGCGCCAACTTTGCGGCACGGCTAAAGCCGTGCCCTGATAGTTGTAATTGGAATCTACGTCAACGGGTTACTGTTTCGCTGCTTGAGCATCCGGTACGGGATCCGGCAGTGGCCAGACTACGGAAACGATCCACGCAACCACCAGACCGACAACGCAGCCGAACAGCACCTCGCTGGTACGTTGTGCGCCCGCCTGAAGGCCGTGGAGCCGCGAATGATATTCCATTCCAGCGCCGATGATGAACGCCGCGGAAATCGGCGCCTGCCGCCACATGGTTTGGATGCGCACCACGTAAGAGGAAACTAGCACTGCTGCCGCCATGGCCAGCGGAAGCGTGATGATTCTGCCGCCTCCAATGGCAATGAACGCCAGGCCGATGGCGCAGCCTACCATCGTATTGATGATGCGGGAGCGGAATATCAGCAGGGCCTGTTTCATCAGCGGATCGCTGGTTGCGACCATGGAGCTGATGGCCCAAACCGGATTGGCCCGGCCGATCTTGTGCACCACAAGCCAGAGCACCGCGGTTGCAAAAAAGATGCTCACAGCATAGTGAATGCCATGCATGTCGCCTCTGATGAAGCGGTCGAGAGCTTTTATCATGTTTTTCCCCAGTCAGCGGAGACTCTTGCTCAAAGCGGAACTTCGAGAGCGAGGTGCGCCGCCCCCTCACTCATGGCTTTGAGGCGCATTTCCTTTCAGGCGATACACCATCCCCGTTTTGGTCACGCCCAGCGCCAGCCAGTCTTGCACGTCCTGCTGCAGCGAGATGTAAAACTGCTCGGACAGCTTCTTCGGTTTCTCGGCCACGTCCTCTTGCCTTGAGAACTTGGTCTGGTAGGCAAATTCTCCCACCAGCGGCATGTGTTCGCCGCGCGTCCGCCACAGCGCCACATTGCAGTGGGCCATGATGCCTTTACCGAAGTCCAACTCCCCGAGCTCCAGCAACACTTCCTCGACAATCCCCTCGTTCACCAGACCCACCTTCTCGTCGTCTGATTCCTTCAGACTGGCGAGCACCGGAAAGACATGGGCGAGGGTCCCCATCGAGTTCTTGTCCGCATCGTGCATCTGGCTCAGGCCGAAGACGCAGTTGTGTGAGTAGAGGAGGCGCAGTCCGCCGACTTCATCCTTCAGCGGTAAGGCCTCCACCTTGAACTTAATGCGATAGGCGCCTGCGATGTTGGGCCGCACGTCCACGCACGCGGCTGTGTGTTGATCCGGATGGCGGAACTTGAAAACCATTTCCGGATCGCCCACCGGGAAGCCGTCAATGTACGTAATGCGCCGCCGCAGGATGAAAGCATTGTTATAGAGGTGGAAGTCGGGGGTGTCATAGAAGGTAATCTCCCTGATGTCCGGCCTTCGCCCAGCCTTGGGATCGCTGACAAACCCGACCCCGAGCTTCTTCGCGGTGCGCTGCATGAGTCTCCCGAACTCGCGGAAGCTGTCCACCGAAACGAACCGGTCAGGCTTCAGGATGAGCTTGGCCTCAAGGTACTGCACAACATCCTGGGGATGGCCGTCACTGCAGGTGGCAACCGCCGCAGCAGAGCCGTTACTTGACACGTTGGCTCTCTCGGCCTTTTTGGCTTTCTTGTCTTTCTTTCTTACTTTCTTTGGCACTGGCTTCCTCCGATCGCACCAGTTTCCCGCCGAAGAGCCCGGTACAACCCTTAATAACGGATTGCTAATATCTACTCCCGAAGAAGCAGCCGCGCAACTGGCTGCTGACTTCTCCAACCCGCTTTGATTGCGCCGCAATCCTCCGAAGGTGGTTTCATTTTGGGAATCGCTGCTGATTTTCCTTACCTTCCGCTAATCAATGCTGAGCAGCAAATGAGATACTGCGACGTAGATATCTCTCTCCAGGCTATCCACCATGACCCCGAGAACCGAGGGCCCCGTTGCGCCACCCACAGGCGAGCCTTACGATTTCGATTTCATCATTGTCGGCTCCGGATTCGGCGGCAGCGTCACTGCGCTCCGGCTGACCGAGAAGGGCTACAAAGTCGCGGTCATGGAAATGGGCCGCCGCTGGACGCCGGAGAACCTGCCTCGTACAAGCTGGTCCTTGCATCGCTGGTTCTGGCGCCCCGGTCTGGCGTTGCGCGGTTTCTTCAACATGCGCTTCTTCCGCCATGTCACCATCCTGCACGGCTGCGCGGTCGGCGGAGGTTCCATTACCTACGCCTGCACCTTGCTGCGTCCGCCCTACAAGGTTTGGGACAACGGATCTTGGGCCGGCCTCGCCAACTGGAAAGCCGAGATGCCGCAGCATTACGACACTGCCTCCCGCATGCTGGGCGTTACTGAGAACAAGATTCTCGGACCGGGCGACCTCCTGCTGAGGCGCGGCGCCGAGGCGATCGGAGTTGGAAGTTCCTTCTACAGAACGAGCGTCGGCATTTTCCAGTCGCCGGAAGACGAACCCGGCGGTAAGACTTATCCCGACCCTTATTTCGGCGGAGAAGGCCCCGAGCGTACTACCTGCAACGGCTGCGGCGGATGCATGATGGGCTGCCGCCACGGCTCCAAGAACACGCTCGATAAGAACTATCTCTATCTCGCGGAAAAGCGCGGCGCAACTGTATATCCCGAGACCAAGGTCGTGGACGTTCGCCCCCTGAGCGGTAAACTCGACGGAGGCGCAGGCTACGAAGTTGCAACTTTGAAGTCCACCGCGTTCCTGTTTCGCCAACCCCGGCGCTTCACCTGCCGGGCTGTCGTGTTCTCGGCGTCGTCGCTCGGCACGACCGAGCTGCTTTTCCACCTGAAGTCGAAAGGCTCTCTGCCGCGCATCAGCGACCGGCTGGGCAAACACATTCGCACCAACTCCGAGTCGCTCATCGGCGTCCGCGTGCCCGGCAGCAGCGACGACCTGTCGAAAGGTGTCGCCATAGGCTCGGGAATCTATATCGACGAGCACACGCACATCGAAGCGGTCCGCTATCCCGCCGGCTCGGATGCAATGTCCGTATGGACCACGATTCTGACTGGCGGCCGCCCCGGCCCTGCGCGAATTGCTCTGTGGCTGAAGAACCTCTGGTACCAATCCATACGTCATCCCATCAGGACATTCCGCCTCTTCCAGCCCTTCGGGTGGGCGCGCGAATGTCTCATCCTGCTTTGCATGCAGGCCCTCGACGCCCACATTGACATGCGCTGGGAACGCCCGTGGTTCTGGCCCTTCCGCAAGTTTCTGGTCAGCCGCGGCGACAAGGTGCCCACCTACATTCCGCAGGCCAACGAATTCGCTGAGAAGCTCGCGAGCATGGCTGGTGGCACCGCCATGAGCATGCTGCCGGAAATTCTGTTCGACGTTCCCGGCACGGCGCACTGCCTCGGAGGCTGTGTCATCGCCGACTCCCCAAAGAACGGCGTGATCGACTCCCGCCATCGCGTCTTCGGCTACCGGAACATGTACATCTGCGACGGCTCGGTCATCGCCGCCAACCTCGGCGTTAATCCCAGCCTCACCATCACCGCCCTCGCCGAGCGCGCCATGAGCTTCATCCCGCCGGTGTCTGCAACCAGTTGGAACGATTTTGCCGTCACTATCCCCGCAAGCGCGCCCAGCGCGGCCTGAAGTGACGCTCCTGTAGTAGGCGTGCTCGGGTAGAGCAGGCCTTCAGCCGGGGTTCCCAATTTGCGCCGCTTTTGCGCGAATTGGGGTGGGTCAGGCCTGCGTCCAGCAGCAGGAAAGGAAACCGCTTCCGCCACGGAGGTCTATGACCTCAGTGGCGGAAGAATTAATGAAGGGACCACGAAC